>NZ_LOHX01000122.1 GCF_001559775.1 Streptobacillus felis
TTTTTCATAATATATATCTAATTTTACCTTACGTATCCACTCTACTCTTATATCTTTAATATAATATAAGTTAATTTCTTTATTCCTTAATTTTAATTTATCTTTAACCTATTATCTTTCAATTTCATTTGCTTTTCTAATTGGATATGTATCTAATAGTGTTTTTTCCTCATTTAACATCCCTTTAGTTGCAGTACAAGATAATAAAACTAAACCTAAAAAAGCACTAAGTAGTGATTTTTTCATATTATTTCACCTCTAATGCATTTTCTTTAAAATATTTGCTTACAAATCTATCTGTTTCTATAAATGCATTTCTTATATATTCAGGATTTTCTTTAGCAATTTTAATTAATTCATCTTTATATTCTTTTTCATATTTTTCACCAAAATTTATATCTTTTCCTGTTAGTATTCTTACTATACCTATAAATAAAATTCTATTAAGAAGATCAAAGTTATTTTCTTTGAAAAATTCT
>NZ_LOHX01000123.1 GCF_001559775.1 Streptobacillus felis
TAGATTGGATTTTTTGAATAATCTTTCTGTTGATGGGGTAAGTTTAAAAAAGTTTTGGCAAAAACAATATGATGATACGGTCAAAAATGAAGAATTAATTATTTCTTTACTATCAAATGAATTTGAAGAAGTTTTTAGTAAAGAGATAAGGGATAGAATGTATAAAATAGTATTTAAGGAATCAGGAAAGATACACTCTACTATATCTAAGAAAGCAAGAGGACAATTTTTAACAGCTTTAATAGAAAATAATATTCAGAGCATAGAAGAGATAGAAAAACTAAAATTTTGTGGTTATGAAATGGTTGAAAAAAGAGATAAAATCATATTTTTTGAAAAAAATAA
>NZ_LOHX01000124.1 GCF_001559775.1 Streptobacillus felis
TGACATACCTTATGTCGTATCTCCTGGTTTAAAGTAAACTAGGATTGAAGCTATCATCATAAACATCATACCAAGTAGAATAAAAATTCTCTTTCTCTCTAATAAAACACTTAACAAAAATAGTGGAAGTCCTAGTATAACACTTATTAAAACACAGTCTGCTGTAATTTGGGTTGCAAAAGCAATATCTAATCCTAGTCCTCCTATTACAACGATACATATAGCATAAGCAATTATATAAGCTCTTATTATACTAACACAAGACCAGAATAATAC
>NZ_LOHX01000125.1 GCF_001559775.1 Streptobacillus felis
GCAGTGGTCTTACCTGAACCACTAAGACCAAGAATTAAAATAATATTAACCATAATTTAATCCTTGATAGTAACCAAAACTAATAAATCTAATAAATTTACCAATCCATTTTAATTTATTATTATCCTCATTTGCATATATAGGTCTAGTTGTAATTAACTTATCATTAACTAGTACCTCTAATAACACAATCTCATCATCTTGATTAATATTACCACTAATTTCATTTAGTTTTATATTATATGAAATATCTTGTCCAGGATTAACTATATTAACATATTCCTTAAGATATCCCGCTA
>NZ_LOHX01000126.1 GCF_001559775.1 Streptobacillus felis
ATTTACATAATTTACTCCTGTTCTTACCTCAAAGTATAGATTAGGCTCGTTGGTAATACTATCACTGCCTAACACACCTATAGTCTGACCTTAAGTTACCTTAGCTCCACTTGCAACTCTAACAGTTGAAAGATTTCCATATACGGTTATAAAGTCTCAAGTGTCTATCAAAATTACAGCTCCAAGTCCGGTTAATGAAACAGAATAAAGTACTACTCCACTATCAGAAGCTTTTACTGCCTGTCCCAAACTTCCACGTATTTCTATCCCCTTACTTGTAATACCTTTAGTTTTTTCTTGACCATAAGCTACTACTATACTTCCATTTATAGGCATTATAAACTTACCTGTACCTTTAGGAACAACAACTTCTTTAACTGGTTCTGATTTAGTATTTGTTTCACCACTAGATTGAATTTCCTT
>NZ_LOHX01000127.1 GCF_001559775.1 Streptobacillus felis
TAAACTAGTATCTATTATGGGGGTTAATAATGAAATAGGAACTAGCATAGATATGGAAGCTATATCACGTGTTGTTAAAAGTAAAAATCCTAGTACATATTTACATATAGATTTCGTACAAGGATTAAAACATAAAGATTATGATTTTTCTAAAATTCCTCTTGACCTATTATCTATTAGTTCACATAAAATACATGGACCTACGGGTATAGAAGCTATATATATCAAAGATGGAGTTAAAATTAAAGATCAAGTATAAGGAGATAATAGTGAGAATAAAT
>NZ_LOHX01000128.1 GCF_001559775.1 Streptobacillus felis
AAGTATAAATGACTTAGTAAATACCAATAAGTTCCTAGGGATATAGCTATAATAGTTAATGAAAATGTATTTGTAGGTGAAATGCTTTATCCCATCGACAAAGCACATAAATTCATAGAACAAGTTGACTTATTTGATATATAACAAGGACATGGATTCTAAAACGGATATAAGTTTATTGCTATAAGTATAGTATTGCGAGATGATAATAAAACTTTAGAAGAAAAAGATATAGTT
>NZ_LOHX01000129.1 GCF_001559775.1 Streptobacillus felis
AATACTAGAGTAATATTCCCGTTATTTTCTCCATTTTGATTACCCATAACTGTAATATTTCCAGTATATGTATCTGAATTTCTCTTTAATTCAACTACTCCACCTTCAAAATATTGTCCCTCTACTACTAAGTCCTTATTATCTAAGACCATATCAATATTTAACTTACCTTCACCAGAAAAATGATAATAATTATTTCCTCCGTTTTAGTTATATAGTCTTACTTCTTTACCTTTT
>NZ_LOHX01000130.1 GCF_001559775.1 Streptobacillus felis
CATCAGATAACATTAATCTAAACAATCCTACTTTAAGTTGTGCATTTAATACTAAATCCTGATATTCTTTAGGACAATCTGGATTATGATCCTTAAAATACATTAGGCTTATTATCTCTGCACCTAATGCTTCCTTATAGAAATTTACAGCTTCTTATTCATTCGCATTGGTTATTAAATATATTTCTAATGATGTTATCATTATTTTCTCCTTATTATTTAAATCATTACAGTTACAAATCCTATAGTTAACAGTATAAGTCCTATTCCTGCCATACCAGATTTAGCATGTTTGATAATAGTTTTTTCACCCTGAGCCCAAATTTTATACATATACTGAACAACCATGTTAGTTATAGTTTGTTTAATTCCTGTACCATATATTTTAATATAATTTTCTATTTCCTTTATCTCCATTCCTTTAGTAAGTAAATGTATAATTAGAAGTAATATAAATCCTAAAACTAAAGTATGTACATGTACTTTACCTAAGTGATTAGATGCTTCATAGCTAAATGCTCTAGTAAACTCCCTAAAATATACTCCTCCTATAAATCCCATATTTAAGAAAGTAAGAAAAATATCATAAATATTAATTTTTTTAATTTAGTGTTTGTACCTTCAAAGTACTATCTAACCATAGACTATAGTTTTAGTCAT
>NZ_LOHX01000131.1 GCF_001559775.1 Streptobacillus felis
TTCAAAATGTTTGTAATTATTTACTTCAAAAAGTTGATTTTCTTTTGTGTTTGTGATACTATTTAATTGTATTTTTAGCATAACTAATTATACCATAAAACAGTGATTTTATCAATGTTTATGCGTGTTTTTAGTTCAAAAAAAGCCAGCTTTATTTCTGGCTTTTTTTGTTTATTTAGACTGTTTATTTCGGAACAGCCCCTACATTAATTTATTATAGTCTTATTTCTTTATTTCTTTTAGGTAGCTTACTCCTTGTTCCAGTGTATTTTCTACATTGAAGTATTCAAGGGCTGTAGCTGCTGTATCTGACATAGTTTCTCTATGTCCTATTTGTTTTACTGTATTGTTTTTGTGTTTTTTTGAATATATCATTAAAGGGGTATTTTCTCTAGTATGTTGTGAGTGACCTATAGTAGGATCATTTCCATGATCTGCTGTAACTACTAATATATCATCATCATTTAATACATCTAATATTTTTTGTATATATCCATCAGATATAGTTAGTATATCTGAATATCTTTTAGCATTTTGTGCATGTCCAGATAGATCTGTTTCTTGAACATTAATACAAAAATATCCTTTATCACTTTTTTTAATTTCTTCAAGTGTTAATTCTAGTATAGTTTTAGTATCAACTAAATTAATAAAACTTTTACCTTTCTCATTGTATACTATATCTGCAACCTTACCTATTAGTGTTACATCTATTCCATTTTTTGCAAGTAAGTGAGGTATTTGAGTTTTAGGATCTACACCATATCCCATATGTCTTACCATATATCCTTCTTCATATACTAAAGATAAAGGTGCATCTATACCCATATATTTACCTTCTTTTTCTCTAGCTGCAGCAAATATTGATTCTTTAGTAGCACGAGTTCCACCAAATACTATTACTCTTTCAACTTTAACTATATCTCTAACTATTTGGGCTATCTTTATTTCATCTTCAAAACTAATTTCCTTAAAACTTGTAGTAACGTTATATACCTGACCTAAATCTGTTTCTAGGTTATCTCCTATTGCAACCTTATCATTTACCCAAAGATATTTAACATTTTCTCCTTTTCTTTCAACAGTATATCCATTTTCAATTAATTTATTTTCTACTTCATCTATATAGTAAGAAAAAGGTTTAATTAAAGGTTTTTCTGTTTTTGTTCCCATTATTTCTTGATGTCCTAAAAAAGTATCTCCTCCGTGATGTTGTAATTTAGATTTCCCTATAACACAACTACTTACCTTTTTCATATTTTTTGTCTCATAATCTAAAATATTCATTAGTCCTAGTTTTTCAAGAGTTGGCCATTTACTTTCTTTAACTTCTTCTAATATATGTACTGCTGTATTTGCTCCGAAATCTCTTTTTCTAACTTCTAATACATCATCCATATATCCTACACCAAAACCATCTAAAACTAATACAATAAATCTTCCCATTTTACATCCTTCTTTCTAAGCCTTGAGCACTGTATCTTTTAACTACTTGTGGTTTACCACTCTTAATACCTTCTATAATTATCACATCTGATCTTGTAACAAATATTTGTGTCCTAAAACATAGTATTATTGGTGTAAATACATCATATTTACCTTTCATAGATAAATAGTAGTCTATATTATCTGAACAGAATTTTTCAACTTCCACTACCCTATTATCTATATATGCATTTTTCATATTTCCTCTTGGATAATATCCACCACCATAGAAATAGCTATTATCATTAAAATTATGAGATATTTCTGAAATATATAGATAAGCTGGAACTTCATCTCCATATTCCTTATTAAATGGTGCAGTACCTGTTAATGCATGTCCAGGTTCTGCATGTGTTCCACCATATTTAGCTATAAGGGGGATATTTTCTACAGTAGTAACTGAAGGTAAATTCACATGTTGTATTTCTATACCTTCATCTTCTAACATTTTCTTTGCATCTAGTACTGAAAATAGGTTATTTGTAACTTCTATTTTTTTTGTTTCATCTGAATAAAGGAAACAAGGAAAAGATGTAAGTCCACTTAATCTTACAGCTTCTAATTCTTTTATTCTTGGGAGAATTTCTTTTATTGAATCTAAAGAAAAGCCTGCTTCCTGTCCTGGATAAATACTAGAGTCTTTTTCTAGTACTCTTAACATAATATCTTGTACTTTACCTAATTTTTTTGATATTTTTGATATTTCTTCTATCATTTCTATAGAATATACTGTAATAATATCACAACCATAAGATATTACCTTTTCTAAAAAGCTTTTAGGTATTTGAACTAGATGTCCTACATTACCTAGTTTAAGTCCATTTTCCATCATTATTTCAACTTCTTTAAAATCTACGCATACTGCACCACTATAACCTATTTCTTCTAATCTTTTTGCAATATATGGATTTCTCCCTATTTGTTTAAGCATATAGTAAAGTTTAATATTATGTTTTTTTGCTTCATCTAATATTTTCTTAGCATTTTCCATTAGAGTATCTAAATCAATAAGGTAACTATCAGGAAGTATTTCACCCTTACTATACTCACTTAAAGCCACATCAACAAATTCCTTATTATCTTTAAGTAATCTATTTAAAAACATATTATTCACCTCTTTCTAAATATGCTTTTTCAATTATTTTAGCTATAGTTTCAGCACCTGCTCTATTAGGATTTATTCTTATCATTCTATCTATTAGTGTTGGATCATTTTGTAAGAAAGTTCCACTTACCCTATAAATTAAAGGTGATATTTCAAATTTTGATTCAGCACCAACAGGATGGGACAATGCTCCAAATTCTATAGTTTTTTCTATAACTTTTCTTGCAACATTTTCTTTAAATTCAACTAACAATACCTTTGATTGAGCATTAGCTATATATACATTTTTAATATATGGAAATCTATTCTCATCCTTAAGTAAAACATTTAATTTTTCTATCTGACTTGCTTGTATGGCTAGTGAAACGGGAGCATATACTAGCCCCCTTAGCACTTCCATAGCTTCAAATCCTTGAACTTGTGAACCACCGGAGTAATTATTTTTTCTCATATTTTTAATATATTTTTCTTTACCTATAATTAAACCTACTCCAACAGGCCCAAGTAATTTAAAGCATGAGAAAGCTGAGATGTCAGCTCCCATTTCAACGCCATTTTTCTTAGTTTTTAAAACTGCATAATTGTCATCTATTATTATCCCTATATTATCATCTATTTCTTTTATTTTTTTTACCACAGTTTCAAGATTGTAGCTATCATGTAGACTTTGTCTTGTATGTTGCAATAGCACAACTTTTATATCATTTTCTTTAATATATCCTTCTAAATTAGTTAAGTCATTAAAGTCATACTTTAATATATTTAATTTCATTGCTCTTAGATTAACTTCACTAGTTTTGTATATAGGTCCTTCGTGAACTAATATTTTATCCTCATTTTCTAGTAATTCAAAAAATGATAATCTTAATGCATTAGTTCCTGAACCTCTTACTAAAAAGGCATCTTCTGCACCAAAGAACTTAGCAAGTATTTTTTCAACTGTTCTAGTTCTTACAGGCATATTGTTAGTTTTTTCTACACCTAGATCTCCTAAACTTAAAAAATCTATTCCACTAATATTTTCAGTAATTATTTCAACTAATTTAAATTGTTTTTCTATTGCTTCATCTAAAGTTATAGATGATAAAGGGTAAGTTTCCATTTTAATCTCCTATTTGTATAATTTATCTCCAACCAATTTCATAACTTCTCTTCCATATGGCCAAGTTGATCTATATGAAGTTTTTTCATTTACTCCAAAGTTTTGCTTATTAGTAAGTATTACAACTTGTACATGGTTTTTTAAGTCATAAACTACTTGAGTTCCAGTAAACCCAGTGTGTCCTACGAAGTTTTCATTAGCATACATTCCCATGTATCCTGATTTTTCTCCACCTCTATTTATTTCATAACCATAACCATGTCCAAAACTACTTTGTACTTTTGTGAATTCTTCTGCTACTTCTTTAGAATAAATAGTTTTTCCATTGTATGTTCCACCATTTAGTAAAACTTCTCCTAAGACATATAGCTCATATGCTGTAGAGAATAGTCCTGCATGACCTGCAACTCCATTATTTGCATAATATGAGTTACCATCATTAACAAGACCTGTTAAAGTATTTCTTCTCCAATATCTAAATGAATCAAAATCTTCATCTATCTTGTATCCAAAATTATCATCTTTTACCATTCTTTCTTCAAATGGATTACCATGTGAAGTTGAAGCTATATCTTTTCCAGAATAAGCTTCTAATGGTAAGAATCTTGTTCTTACTAACCCTAATGGATAGTATATATTTGTAAATACATAATCATTTAATTTCATATTACTAACTTTTTCAACTATGAATCCTAACATCATAAATGATAAGTCGCTATATTTTCTAGCCGTACCTGTAGGATATTCTAATCCTAAATTACATATGTAATCAAGTACTTCCTTACTATTTTGTGCATGATAGAATATTGGAAGCCAAGGTGTTAGACCTGATGTATGAGTTAGAAGATCTCTAACTTTTACATTTTCCTTACCATTTTTACCAAATTCTGGTATATATGTCATTACCCTTTCATTTAAATCTATTTTACCTTCACTATTAAGTTTCATTATTGCTTGTGTAGTTGCAAATATTTTAGTAAGTGAAGCTATATCAAAAATAGTATTATCTTCCATTTTTCTTATTTTCTCTTCACCGTTTTCTAAAACTTGTGCATTTCCTATAGCTTTATGATAAAGTATATTCCCATCTTTTGCAACTAGTACTACAGATCCTGGCATAACTTTATCAGCTATATGTTTTTCTGTTATTTTATCTAATTCATCAAAGTTTTTAGCAAAAATATTAACAGAAAAAATTAGTGTTAATAAGACATATATCATTTTTTTCATTTTAATCACCTATAAAAAATTTTTTTGGATTACTAATTAACATTTTCTCAATTGATTCTTCCTTTATTCCTACTTCTCTTAATTTAGGTAAAAATACATCAAATAGATAAGAATATCCTATACCTCCCATATATTCCATATTAGATTTTCTTGTAATATCTAAAGATAGGAATACTTTGTCTATATATCCTGCTTTTTCTATTTGTTTAAGCATTTCTACTCTTAAATCATCTGCAAGATAATTGTTTTTACCTATAGTATCAAATTCGACATATACTCCTTCTTTTAACATAGATAGTATATATTGTATATCACCACTTAAATCAACATGACCTATAACTACTCTAGATAAATCAACACCATGTTCTTTGAACATTTCTATTTGTTTTAATCCATAAGTACCTAAAGTTGTATGAGTAGTTATTGGTACCTTAGTAATTTTATGTGCTTTTATAGCACTTAAAAATACTTTTTCTTCAAGTTCTTTCATTTCATTAAGTGATGTACCTATTTCTCCTATTATACCTGCTTTAATATCTGTTCCATCTATTCCTACTTCTATATCCTTAACCATTAAATCAGCTAATTCATCTATAGTCATAGTTTCAACAAAATCAGGTAGGAATGGTACTTTGTAAAACCCTGTAGCAAATATGAAGTTAATACCACTTTCTTTTTGTATATCACTTACATATTTAACATCTCTACCCATACCCATATTTGTAACTTCAACTATGTTTCTAACTCCTTTAGAGTATAGCTTTTTCATTTCTTCTATCATTTCTTCTTTTGCATCTAATCTACAATCTAAATTATTATTTTTGTATTTAGATAAATCTATAAACATATGCTCATGCATAAGTGTAAAGCCATCTTTTAACATAAAACTCCTATCCAGCAACTACAGGAACAAATAGTTTAACTAAGAATAATATGTTAAGTATAATTCCAAATAGTATAGTTGCTATTGGTCCTACTGCCATATCAACTAAAGGTTTCTTACTTGCTCTATTTAATAGATATACACCTATAACAAATAAGTATCCAAGACCGTTATTTCCAGCCATATTATTACATGCAACCATAGCACCAACTAATAATGCAACTTCTAATACTTTAGTCATACTTGTTCTTATTTGATCTCCACAAGCTTTAATTCCAGGGAATTTATCAAGTAATTTAGCTATTTGTTCAAGCAAGATAATTTCTAGTCCTAATGTAGCTGCTCCTAAAACAAATGCTACTATAGGGTTAGATACAAATATACCTATAGCAAATACAAATGTTAATCCAGTTGGCCCGTATACCCCTGTTGTAATTGCAGTTGTAGCTACAAGTGGTATAAATCCTATAGTTCTTGCAAGAGCAACTATTCCTGCATCAAATTTTTGTCCTTCAGCTATTAAGTTTAATGAAATTGGATCTCCTGCTAACATTCCAAGACTTACTGCAGCAGAAACTAGTCCACCCATTAATGAAAGTATTAAAATGTTTTTCTTAACTTTAGCAACTCTTTCTGAGAATATTCCTATAAGTGTTGCATTAGAATTTGTTGATTCTGTTTTATCATTAATAGCAAAGAATAACATAACTATAATACCAACAAGTAATGCTATACCGTCAGCATTTAAAGATATTGTTGCGCTTCCTACAGCGAATTTACCAAATACTGATACAAGTTGTCTAGCTATTAATACTATCATTAAAGACAGAGCACCTTTTTTTACTCCATATTGGTAACCAATAACTAATACTGGGAATACTGCAAATGCCACTATAATTGGGCTTCCTATTGCTGATAAGTTAGGTAAAAAGTTAACAGGTAATTTAGCAAATATGTCAACTACTGCTTGTAATCCTAAAACTAATCCTACTCCATATGCAGCCCCTGCACCACCAGATAAAACCATACCTTTTTTATCTCTAGAAAAAGCTGTACCAATAATATCTGTACCTAGTAAGATACTATGTATAAGTATTATTGTTTTACCTATAGAAAAAGGTATTCCAAACCCTATAACTAAACCAAAACTTAAGGCAAAACTTGTTGCAGATAGAGATTTTCTATCCATTCTTCCTTCTAAGTTTTCTGGGATTAAAGGTCTTAATCCATCATTAAATACTGCTATACCCTGGTTTGCTAATATTGATGCAAGACCAGCTAGCATTGCGATTACGATAATTTTAATAAACATAAACTTATCCTCCTATATATTTTTTTATCATTTCTATACTTTTTTCTGCAGCATTAGGTGTGAATCCAAATGCTACTTTTCCTTCTTCAATACCTGCTTTAACCTGAGCTTCTTCTAAAGTCTTACCAGGAGATGCTACAGTTAAACATTTATTTGCACCTAGTATTGCTATAGCCATGGCAAGAGCTCCTCCACCACCTGTGTTACAAGCACCAAAGTAATAGTCATAAGTTCCCATCTTCATTGCCATAGCAGCATCTATATCTGATTTAATATCTATAGTTGCTCCAGGAAATTCCCTTTCTAAAATTTTAGCTACCATTTCTTTGTCGATTTGTCCACCAACTACTATTTTCATTTTAATTACCTCCTAATAATGTCACTAAGTGTGTCATCATAAATCCATATTCATTTTCATCAATTTTTTGATTAATACTTTCTTCTATTTTGCTATATATATCTTTTGCATTTTCATATACAGTAAATATTTTTAACTCTTCTAATTCTTCGCTTTCTAAAGGATTAATACTTTCTCCATCTCTCATTCTTTTAAGCATCATAGTTAAATGAGTTACTAACATAGATCCATTTTCTTCATTTAAAGAAATATTGTATTTATCTTTAAACATATTTATAACCTTTAAAACGTTAGAAGATATATTTTCATCTATAACTCCAGCTTGTTTTAAAATATCTATACGCGTCTTTAAGTTCTCCATTTTACCTCCTATTTTCAAAATTTTGAATATTTATATTAAAAAATTAATATCTTGGTACTATTTCCTTATTTAAAACCTTCTTTTGTATGTTAATTATACTTTCAACATCAAGTATATCATTAACTAAACTTTCTATTAATTCATTGCCAGTTTTAATAACTATAACTGCTTCATTTGCATTATTTTTATCAACTATATCTATTTTTTCTACATTAATATCAGATACAAGATTTTCTTCTAATTCATCTATACTAAGTATGGCCTTATCAATTATTCCATCTCTAAGGTTTTTAATTATGTTATCAGAATTTATTTCTACAAATTCACATTCCTTATCTTTAAAGTATTGTGTAGAAAAATAGTATTGATCTTCTGAATTTTTATCTATACCTACCCTATTTCCCAATTCATTACCTTTTAGTGATAAAAGAACATGATCAGATACATAGCTATTTGGTCCAAATCCTAATACTTTTTTTACTCCCTCTATAGCTTGTGCACTATATGCAAGCCTAGACATGATGGCAAAATCATATACTCCTTCTTTAAGCATCTTAGTTCTTATACGTGAACCTTGCATGTATGCAAAGTAAAATGATATACCTTTTTTAATAAATAGCTCTTTTATAGCAGTTGCAAGACCTTCATATCTTTTAGTATATGGAAGTGGCATAACCCCAACTATATGTTTAAGTTCTGCTTTTTGTATTAGTAGTTCTTGCGACTTATATATAATTACCTTACCAAAAGCACCTTTTTTTTGAAGCTTTATAGCCCCAGATAATTCTAATTCTTCAAAAGCCTTATGTACTGTTCCTACTGAAAGATTAAATTCATCTTTATACTCTTTTGTAGATTTTACTCTATCTCCAATCTCTAGCATCAAAAGATCTCTTGCTATCTTTATCATTCCTATATCAACTTTGTTTAATACCCTAATTCTATTCATAACACTCACTTTTCAATATTTTGAATATTCAATATATTATACCCTGATTTAGCATTTAGTCAAGAGGGATAAAAAGAAAATGCAATAAAAAAGAGAAGAATATTCCTCTCTATTTGTTTAATTTATAATATATTTTTTTACTTTTTGTTCAACTTCATTTGAAGTAAAAACAAGACAAATATTAAATCAAAAATATTTTCAAGATAATAACCATTTCAGGAATCAAAATATGAATTTCTTTTGAATTTTTAGTTTATTTTGTAACAGTCTCTATAACTATATTAAATATTTATTTGGTTGTTTTATTTTTTAAAATTGTTAATAATCCATTTTCATTACTTTTTACTTTTTTTGTATATTCAATTATTACATTTATTAAATCATTAACATCATCAAAATATTTTATATAGAATGATTCTTTTTTTTGGATTTTTTATATTCTAAATACTTATTTTCTTCAATTATTACAAGCATTTCTATTTCAGGATAAGTTATAATATGCTTTACATCTACCTTGTGTTTATATAGTTTACCTAACTTAAAATTTTCTTTTATACTGTCGTGAATAATGTATAACTCTATTTTACCCTCAAAACCTTTTGATAAATATTTTCTTTCAAATACAGCAGCAGATCTTTCTCTGATTAATTCTCCATCCAATAAATCTTCTCTATTAAAAATTAGT
The DNA here is from genome assembly GCF_001559775.1 of Streptobacillus felis. Lineage (NCBI taxonomy): Bacteria > Fusobacteriati > Fusobacteriota > Fusobacteriia > Fusobacteriales > Leptotrichiaceae > Streptobacillus > Streptobacillus felis. The sequence continues at coordinate 9,471 of NZ_LOHX01000131.1, forward strand.
TTATCTTCATCTAGAAGTTTATTTATAATAAATGATTCGGCCCCACCTTCACAAATACAAGCTATAATTTTTTTCAAATTTATCACTCACCATTCATTTTATCTTTAAAAAATTTTTTTAAATTCATGTATTCTTCATATTGAACCGCCGCTTCTTTAATGTATCCTGTTTTAAATAACTCACTTTTTTTAACATCATTTCTTTTGATTTTATTATTCAATTTCTGTACTTCTATTCCATTTTCATTTGATGTTATATATATATTATCTGTTCTAGTAAATTCATCTATTAACTCTGAATAATGAGTTGAAAAAATTAGTGTAGATCTATTTTTATTAATATTTTTGTCTACAAAAAATCTTATCAATGTATTAACTATTTCTCTATTAAAATGATTCTCTATTTCATCAATAATTAAATATCCACCCTCTTTTAATATATATTTCATAACTACAAATATATTTATACCTTTAACAGTACCTGAAGATAAATATTTTTCAAACTGTAATAAATTATTTAGATATATTTCTTTTTTATTATTAAACTTTAATAATGCATCATTAGTTTCTTCATTAAATTTAATATATTCTATATTGGAATCTAAAATACTTAATATTTCTTTTGGTATATCACCTATATATCTCAATAAATTCATGTTAGTGCTATTTATTAAATCCATAAATATTATTTTTTTATTATTTGTTATAGAAGTTATTATACTTACATCATTTTGTAAATATTGTTCTTTCCCATCTCTATTTATTACTTTTTCAACTTTCTCAAAATTTAACATATTTTTTCTATTAATAGTTTTATTTATTTTTTTACAATATATAGTTTCTTTTTCAAATTTGTATCTATTTTCTAAAGTGTATATTTTTTCTAGTGATATCTTAGATTCCAACTTATATATATAGTCTTTTCCATCACTAAACACTATCTCTAAATCATTATTCCTTGGGCGAAAAAACATATCTATATCTTCAATATCATTTAAAGATTTTCCATTAAGTATACTAAATACAACTCTAAGTAATTTTAAAATACTAGTTTTACCCGAAGCATTTTTTCCTACAATAGAAATAATATTATTAATAAATATATTATTAAATAGATTTGATGCCATATTGTCGTAAGTATCTTTAACTCTTTGTTCAGCAAAAAAATCAATTTCTATTTCTTTCTTTATCATACTTATTCCACTGATCTTTAAATTAAGAATCTTCATTTCCACCACCTCAAAAATATTTTATCATTTAATAAAATTTTTTTCAATATATTTTTTGATTTTAAACGGTTTTTGTGTTTTAAATTCTTAATATTAGATTTTTTAGGACAAAAAAGACTATTTAAAACATCTTTTATGTAATAAATAGTCTTGGTACAAATTCTTAAATTCCTCCTATTAAAATATCGAAATTTTACTTCTCTCTATTTGTTTAATTTATAATATTCATCTTTAAAGTACGTATGGCTTATTACCCATTGTTTCAGTCTTAATGACACTATAAACCCATATATACCACAAGTTATTATAGTTAACAATAACCATACTATCCATTTCCCTATAAGTTGTGATCCCTTACCATCAAAATATAGTTGTTTTCCATTAATATATGTGTTCTCAGCTTCCCATCTGTAATTTGAAGCAAGTAACCATGGTGTTAATAAGCCTAGCGTTAATACACTTAATATTGTAATAAATATATTATGTAAAAAATAATCTAGTACACTAGCTCTAAATTCTGACTTCACAATATCATCTCCTTAAAAAAAGTGCTAGTTCCAAGCAATAAACTAGCACAATATATCTCTAAAAGCTAAAGAAAATATCTCAAAAAATATTTCCAAATAATATTTTATCAAGTAAAACATTATTTGTCTACATATTTTTTATACATTTATTTAAAGTTTCTGAAACAACTCTTACTATTACTCTTTCCATTACACCTTTGAAATGGAAGTTTGAAATATGTATTTCATCCTTTATCTTTATACCTATAACTCCCTTTACATCATCTGTTAAGTTATTATTATGTATATTAGAATCAGAAATAACTGCTATATTTATTTCTTCATTCATATTTGCTAAAATTTCCTCTATCCCTTCTTTAGGGCTTAGGACTACTTTTGATTGTTTTAATATTCTTGCAACATTTTCTGATTTAGTTAAAGTCTGTGTTAATAATCCAAAGGTACCACTTTCAAATATTTCTAAACTAGCATATTTTTCAACTTTTTTACTAAATATATTGGGTAATTCACTTTGACTTTCAGAAATATCATCATCACCTATTAAATATATATATTCTTCACAAATTTCTTTAATATTTTCTACTACTTCCATAACATCATCCATAGTCTTATTTGAATTAGTAACCCTTATTAATACTTCTCCACTTTTAGCATAAAGAGCTACAGTTACATCTTTTTGATTTTTTAATATATAATCCAGTTTTTCCTCAAGTGCTGATTCACCTATACCATATATTCTAATGTATTTAGATATTATCTTCTTATCTGAATATTTTTTTAAATATGGTTTTAAAGCATTTTGATACATAGATTTCATCTCACCTGGTGGTCCTGGAAGTATTATTATTCTCTTACCTTCTCTTTCCATAATCGCACCTGGAGCTGTTCCAACTATATTTGGTAATATTATTGAATCTATAGGCAACATAGCTTGTTTAATATTATTTCTCGTTGCCTCATTAGTAGGTGAATATTTTCTACCATATTCCCTTATTCTTTCCCATTCCTTTTCACATAATTCTAACCTTATACCTAGATATTTTGCTGCTACTTCTTTAGTAATATCATCATCAGTAGGCCCTAGTCCCCCTGTAAGTATTAGTGTATCTACCATTTTAAAGCTATCATCTATTACCTTAGTTAATCTATCTTCATTATCTCCTATAGAAATGTGTAAATATACATTAATTCCTAGCTTTGCAAGTTCCTTAGATAAATAATGTACATTTGTATTTAATATATCTCCTATTATTATTTCTGTTCCTACAGATATTATTCCTACATTCATACTTATTCCTTTATAGTTGTTGAAATTTGCCATAGCATACCAAATTTATCTTCAAAATTAGCATATGCTGGTGACCAGAAAGTTTCTTGCATTTCCATCAACATATTTTTAGCATCCTTACTTAATTTTTCATATACCCTTCTTGCATGTTCTACATTATCAAGTATAAGGCATGCACTCATGTTATATCCATGCTTATATTCAAAATCAGGATTTTCATCAGATATCATTAATCTAAACTCTCCTACTTTAAGTTGTGCATTTAATACTAAATCCTGATGTTCTTTAGGACAATCTGGATTATGATCCTTAAAATACATTAGGCTTATTATCTCTGCATCTAATGCTTCCTTATAGAATTTTACCGCTTCTTTTCCATTACCATTTGTTATTAAATATATTTCTAATGCTGTTATCATTATTTTCTCCTTCTTATTTTAATCATTACAGTTACAAGTCCTATAGTTAATAGTATATGTCCTATTCCTGCCATACCAGATAAAGCATGTATGTTAATAGTTTTTTCACCCTGAGACAATATTTCATACATACCATAAACAACCATGTTAGTTATAGTTAGTATAAGTCCTGTAACATATATTTTAATATATTTTTCTATTTCCTTTATATCCATTCCTTTAGTAAGTAAATGTATAATTAGAAGTAATATAAATCCTAAAACTAAAGTATGTACATGTACTTTACCTAAGTGATTAGATGCTTCATAGCTATATGCTCTAGTAAACTCCCTAAAATATACTCCTCCTATTAATCCCATAATTAAGAAAGTAAGAGAAATATCATAAATATTCATTTTTTTGATATAGTGTTTGTATCCTTCAAGTACTATATACACATAGGCTATAGTTTTAGGCATCATTAGCGCACCTACAGCTGGAAACTTATCTGCAAATAGGACTACAGGTAAATAGAAAAGGAAGCTTAAGAATATTAATAGTGACATATTCTTTAATCCTTCTTTATCCCTATGCATATATGACCACATTACTAAAAGTAATCCCATAATAGCAAAAGGTATATTTCTTACTATACCCATAGTGTAATTTCCAGGTAATGTCCCCCAGTTATTTTGTGGCAACATTACAAGAACTATTCTAATTAAGGCTAGAGATATTATTATCCATTTCTTACTTTGAGCTCTATCATCACTCTTTTCCCTATAGTAGAAATAGTACATAACATAAAATACAGTCATAGTAATACTAGTTACAAATTGTCCCCAAGACAAAGCTTTTGCGTGTGCTTCAAACCCTTTCGGACTTAAATGTGATATTACTCTTGGTATAAGGTGAAAAGCATCACCTAAACCTAAAAGTATTGCCATAGATCCAAAAAATTTTGACCCTCTCCCATCATTAATTACTAGTCTTACACCTAGTGCAATAACTAGTGATAAGTAAATTATATCAAATAAGCTTTCAAATAATCCCATCATTTTAAATTCCTCCTTTTAGCATCTCTAAATGCTCCATATATTTATTAATAAATTTTTCTTTACCCCAATTTTCCTTAAACATTCTTTCTATTAAATCATGAATAACAGCCTTAACAAAATGCATTTTCTCACTTTCCACTACATCTATTTTATTCATTTTATTCCATGATTTCTCAAGTTCTATGTCCCAATAAAGATATCTATACTTGTAAATAGAATAACTTTCTTTTTTAAAGAGTATATCCGCTATCCTTATACCATACTCTTCAAGAGATTTTTTTATATCAAACATATTTTTTCTCATAATAGACATGAATACATTATGTATATCTTCAGTTTCAAGTTCAAGTATTAAAAAATATGCATCATATAGATTATCAAAATATTGATAAAAACTTCCTCTAGCTATATTAAGCTTTTCTACAATTTCTTTGACATTGACTTCCTGAATATTTTTTGCTGTAAAGATTTCTTTCAAAACACGTATAATTTTTTCTTTCTTTTCTTTGGGTAGATTATTAAAAGTATTTTTAGGCATATTTCCTCCTTGTGACAATATGTCATTTTCTATATTATATATGACACAGTGTCATTTTGCAAGTTTTTCAAAAAAAAAACTTTACTGTTTACAGTAAAGCTTTTTTCTCAAAATTTAATTTTATATTTGAAATACTTTATTTTATTTATCTACATTAAAGAAATGTAAATCTATACCAAATGATCCGATTTCTAATCCTTTAACTGCTTCATTTACTAAGTGAAGTTGAGTTTCTTGATATAGAGGTATTATAGGTACATCTTTAGCAAGTAATCTTTCTGCTTCAAATAAATTCTTCATTCTTTCTTCTCTATTAGTTGTTTTTAATGCTGCAGATATTAAAGCATCATATTCAGATGAATAATAGTGAGGAGCATTATTTCCACTCTTACTAATTAATAGATCAAGGAAAGTCATAGGATCTTGATAATCTGCTCCCCACCCAGTAAGAACTATATCAAATCCTCTTGCAGTTGTTCTGTTTAATCTTTCTTTAAATGTAACTATTTCAACATTTAATTCTATTCCTAAGTTAACTCTTAAATCTTCTTGGATTTTTTCAACTATTTTCTTGTTTGACCCTCTTTCATCAGCAAGGAAAGTTATAGTTAGGAAATCAGTTATTCCTAACTCTTTTTTACCTTCTTCAAATAGAACTTTAGCTTTTTCTGCATCAAATTTAGCAAAAGTTGGTCCAAGTTCTTTAACGAAGTCTTCTTTAACTCCTAGCATACCTATATTTTTAGGTGTGAAAGTATAGCTTGCTTCTTTAGCTCCATTAAATACAGTTTCTATTAATCCTTCTTTATCAACAGCTAAAGATATAGCTTCTCTAATTTTTTGATTTTTAAATATTTCATTTTCTAAATTGAAAGCTAAGTAGAATGTTCTAGCAAGTCCATTAATTTTTAATCTAGCATCATCTTTATATTCTTGTAATTGTTCTGTAGTTATAGATACTATATCAATTTCACCATTATTAAATGCATTTAAAGCAGCTGTACTATCAGCTATATATTTAATAACATATCTATCAATTTTTCTTGATTCAGGTGCATAATAGTGTTCATTTCTTTCAAGTTCTAATTGAGTATTATGATCCCATTTAACAACTTTATATGGCCCTGAATAAAGTAAAGTATCAGCTTCAAGTCCATAGTCTGCACCTTTTTCTTCAGCAAATTTTCTATTTGCAGGCATATATGTAATAAATGAAACTAATGAATCAAAATATGGTGTAACATTTTCAAGTTTAACTTCTAAAGTTTTTTCATCTATAGCTTTAATTCCAACTTCTTCAAAAGCAACTTCTCCACTTGCATATTTTTCTGCATTTTTTATAGGGAATAAGATGTATGCATACTCCGTGGCATTCTTAGGATCTAGAGCTCTTTGCCAACCAAATACGAAATCATCAGCAGTTATAGCTTCACCATTAGACCATTTAATTCCATCTCTTAATTTAAAAGTCCAAGTTAATCCATCTTCACTTATTTCCCAGCTTTCAGCAAGTGCTGGTTTTACTTCACCACTAGGCATAGTATATGTTAATCCTTCACTTACTAAACCATGAATAGTCATAGTGTTACCATCTGTTAATATTTGTGGGTCAAATGATATACCTTCAGCCACCGCATTGTATGTTAACACTTTTTCATTAGGGTTACTTGAAGTAGATCCATCACTAGCTCCACAGCTAAAAAAAGCAATCATTGCCATAAGGACAAATAATATTTTTTTCATAATAATCACCTCTTATTTAATTTCTAAAAAATCTTTTTCTACATAATGTTCTTTTCTATACTCTATTAATCCTGAATTTTCAACTATCTTATCTATCTCATCATAAGTTCCTATAGGTGATTTTAGATAAGATTCATCCATTACCACTTTATCTTCTTTAACAAATTCTGGATCTGGTATAGGTACTGCTGATATTAATGATTTAGTGTAAATATGTACAGGGTTGTTATATACCTCATCAGGATATCCAAGTTCTACTATTTTACCTCTAAACATTACAGCAACTCTATCAGATATATATTTAACCATAGATAAATCATGGGCTATAAATATCATAGTTAAGTTTTTCTTTCTTTGTAACTCTTTTAATAAATTTACTACCTGTGCCTGTATAGAAACATCGAGCGCTGAAATAGGTTCATCACATATTAGTACCTCTGGTTCTACTGCTAGTGCTCTTGCTATTCCTATTCTTTGTCTTTGTCCTCCACTAAATTCATGTGGGAATCTACTTGCATGTTCCCTAGCAAGTCCTACAAGTTCTAATAGTTCATATACTTTTTCTTGAATTTCAGCCTTAGTTTTATACATATTATGTATTATCATTCCCTCTGATATTATCTCTCCAACAGTCATTCTTGGATTTAGTGATGCCTGTGGATCTTGGAATATCATCTGAACTTTTTTAGTAAATTCTAAGTTAGTATATTCTGATATTTCTTTATCATCTATAAATACCTTACCATATGTTTTATCATAAAGTCTTGCTACTGTTCTTCCAAAAGTTGTTTTACCACTTCCAGACTCACCAACTAATGATAAAATTTCACCTTTTTTAATATCTATACTAACATCATCCACTGCTTTTAATACTTCAGTTTTAGAAAGTGGAAAATATTTTTTTAAATGTCTAATTACTATCATCTCTCATCCTCACTTCCTGTAATGTTAGCAAATTTTACACCACTTTTACTTTTAATTGTATCTACTATGTATGGTTCACCCTCAACAGGACTTATTCTTATAGTTCCATCAGGATTAAATTTCATATCAGGTGCACCATCTACATATATCCATGATTTAACATAGTGTCCATTGCCTAAATCTACTAAAGGAGGCTTTTTCTCATAATCTATTTTCATAGAAAATTCAGATCTTGCTGCAAAAGGATCTCCCTTTGGTGGATCAAGTAAATCAGGTGGTGTACCAGGTATTGAAAATAGTGCCTGACTTGAATCCATATCTAGTCTTGGTAAAGATTTTAATAATCCCCAAGTATATGGATGTCTTGGATCTTTAAATATTGTTTTTACTGGAGCTTCCTCCATTTTTTCCCCGGCATACATAACTATTACTCTATCAGAAGTTTCTGCAACTACACCTAAATCATGTGTAATTAGTATTACTCCTATATTTAATTCCTTCTTAAGCTTATTAATTAACTCTAATATCTGTGCCTGTATAGTAACATCCAAGGCTGTAGTAGGCTCATCACAGATTAATAGATCTGGCTCACAAGCTAATGCTATTGCTATTACTACCCTTTGTCTCATACCTCCTGAGAATTGATGTGGATATTGTTCAAATCTTTCTTCAGGTTTTGGTATACCTACTTTTTCAAGAATATCTATAGCCATTTTCTTAGCTTCTTTTTTACTCACTTTTTTATGTATTAATATACCTTCCATAATTTGGTGTCCAATTTTAATAACTGGATTAAGTGAAGTCATAGGATCTTGGAATATCATACCTATTCTTCCACCTCTATATTTTCTCATTTCTTTTTCATTTAATTTCAACAAATCAACACCATCAAATATTATCTCCCCACTCTTATACTCACCAGGTGGTGTTGGTATTAACTTCATTATACTTTGTACTGTAACTGATTTTCCACTTCCAGATTCTCCAACTATTGCAAGTGTTTCTCCTCTATCTACACTAAAACTAATATCTCTTAGTGCCTTTACTTCTCCAGCATAAGTGTTAAAAGAAACACTAAGGTTTTTTATTTCTAATAAACTCATACCTACCTCCTAATCTCTAAGTTTTGGATTTAACGCATCACTCATAGCATCACCTATAATATTAAATGACAAAGTGATTAATGATATTATTAAAGCTGGTATTAAGAATAAATATACATGTGTATTTATTTCCTTAAATCCATCTGCAACTAAGTTTCCTAGTGATGCCTGTGGTATTGGAACTCCAAGACCTATAAAGCTTAGGAAAGCTTCTGAAAATATTATTGATGGTATATCCATAGTAAGTCTTACTATTATTATACTTAAGGTATTAGGTATAAGGTGTTTTCTTACTATCCACCAGAAGTTTGCTCCTAGTGCCTTAGAAGCTAAAACATATTCATTTTCTTTAATTTTTAAAACTTCACCTCTAACTAATAAGGCATAGCCTAACCATCTTGTAGCACATAGTGCAATAATTATTGTTTTAACACTATTACCTAGCACTACCATTAAAAGTATTATATATATCATAGAAGGTATAGAAAGTATTACCTCTACTGCTCTTACCATTATGCTATCTATTTTACCTCCAAAATATGCTGCTGTTGCTCCATATATAGTTCCTAGAATTACACATATGGCTGCAACTATTACTGAAAGTTGCATAGATACTCTGATACCCTGTGAAATTCTTGCAAATAGGTCTCTTCCTAGAGAATCTGTTCCCAAGAAATGTCCCTTAGAAAAACCCTTAGCTATATTTAAAAATCTATCTGCACTATTTTGTTCAAAATATGAATATTTAGCTATTACTTGACCAAATGTACCTATGAATAAATATATTAATAGTACTACTAAGAAAAATACAGCTAATTTGTTCTTTTTAAATCTTCTCCATGAATCCTTCCAATAAGTTAAACTAGGTTTACTTATGCTTTCATTTTTAGTATTATCTGGTCCTACATATACAAAATCTTCTGGATTTGCAGTGTAGTTTTCTCTATCATAATTTGCTCCGTAAAGATTCTTCATTACTTATCCCCCTTACCTAGTTTAATTTTAGGATCTACCAATGCATAAGCAACATCCATAACTATCATCATAAGTATTAAGAATGCTGAATAAAATACTGTTACTCCAAGTACCATAGTATAGTCTCTATCTATTATAGAACCTATATAGTATTTACCAAGTCCTCCTATAGAGAACATAGTTTCTATAACAAATGACCCTGTAAGTATGGCAGCTATAGATGGTGATATTACTGTAATTATTGGTAATATTGCATTTCTAAGAGCATGTTTAAGTACTACATTAATAGGTGCTACACCCTTAGCTACTGCAAGTTTGATATAGTCTTGCTCCATAATTTCTATCATTTTACTTCTCATAAGTCTTGCTACTTCAGCAACTGAGAAAAACCCTAGAGCTATTACTGGTAATATTTTTTTTGAAGGCATATCCCAACCTGTAAGTAATATCTTACCTAAAGGTAGTCCTAATTTATCTATTAATATACCCTTATGTACTCCAACTGCATATAGCTGAAGTAGTCCTGCTATTACAAAGCTTGGTACAGATATCCCTATAACTGCTATTATCATAGAAAAATGATCCATTTTCTTTCCTCTTTGTAATGCTGCAGCTATACCTAATGGTATTCCAAATATCAATCCAAATAATACTGCTCTTATTCCTAAATCTGCAGAAACAGGAAATGATCTTTTAATAATAGAATTAACAGTTCTTCCTCTTTCCTTCATTGAAATTCCTAAATCACCCTTAGAAATATTCTTTAAATATTTACCATATTGAACACTTAAAGGCTTATCTAAATCATACATCTGCATTAAGTTTGCCTTTATCTGTGGCGGTATTGCCTTTTCACTATCAAATGGATCTCCAGGTAACTTATGTAGTAGGAAAAATGTTATAGTTATTACCAACCACAAAGTTATTAAACCTGTAAGTATTCTTTTAAATATAAACTTCAAAGTATTTCTCATATTTAATCCTCACAATCAACTTTATTTGTTTATGAGTATATGATATTTTTTTATTTTTGTCAATATTTTTTATATATATGTTTTCAATACATCGATATATTTTGTATATTATTAGAAATGAAAAAATAGGCGTCAAATGACGCCTACCTCCTTATTTCATATATTCTTTTCTAAGTATAGAACAAACTGCTAAATCTCCTATTCCACTATTACTTAAAACAGATTCTCTTAATATACCTTCAAATTTCATGCCTGCTTTTTCCATTACTTTTCCTGAAGCTGTATTTCTAATGTCATACTTTGCTTCTATTCTATTAAAGTCTTCTTCAAGAAATAAGTAGTTTATTACTGCTTCTAATGCTTCTGACATATATCCTAGATTCCAATATTTTTTAGATAATATATATCCTATATCAGCACTTTTAATTTTTTCCTTTATTTCAACAACTGATATATCTCCTATTACAATTTCTGGACTTTCTTTTAAAGTTATTGCCCATTTAAAACACTTTTTCTCATCATATTCTTTAACCCATAATTCAAGCAAAGACCTAGTTTCTTCAACATTTTTATGTACTGGCCATAAAAATTTTACATTTTCTTCTATACTTGCCCAATTATCAAACATATTTTGTGCATCTTCTACTTTAAATCTCCTAAGTATTAGTCTTTCTGTTTCTATTTTTTTCATATTATCACCTTAATTTATTATTTTTTAAATACTTATCTATTATCTTAAATACTGCTTTTTCTTTTTCATTTAATTCATCTAAAATATCATCTTTTTTAATATTTTTAGTTTATCTTTTAATACTTTAATTGCTTTTTGTACAATAAAATTTCTATTTTAAAATACTCATACTCATAGTTTAAAAACAGCTATCTTTGTTGAAATTAATCTGAATTTGAAATCTCATCTGCATTCTCTTTCAAATAAACAAAATCTAATTGTCTCGCCGCTTCAATATAATTGGTTAATTTATCTGATTTTATTTTATAAAGAACATTGAGTGCCATTATTTTTTGATACTCTTCAGCATAAGTATCACCCTTATATTTGTCTCTTTCCCAAAATTCAATCGCATATTGTTCTGCTTTTCTATGATCTATCTCACTTAAAACACTTAAAGACATCCTCTGTGTATATTCATCATTTACATTTATATATTTGAATACCCAGTCAGTAATTGAACTATCATCTTTATAAACCGACAATCTTTTTACTAGTTGCCACTTCGCAGTTGTATAAATTGTATCTATACACCTTTCAATCAAATATTTAAACCATTCTTTATATGACGAAATAAGGTCAGCCAAATATTCGCATTCATTGTCCCTAGCTACACAATACAGTATAGAATCTAAATCAGTTTCGATAATATCCTTTACTTCTACATTCTTTATAAATGAGATTGCAGATTCTCTCATTCTATCAAAAGAAGGCCCTAAATATTCTCCATTATCAGTATCTTCAGTCATCTCAGAATAATGCTTATAAACCCATTTTTTGTATATTATCACTTCTTTATTTAGCATTCGGCTATATTTATTCAAACAACCACCCCTAACATTTATTTGTTATAGAATTTTTTCATATTCTTCTATACAAAACTTAAATTTGTAACTATTATTTTTTCTCTTCTTCATTTTCAATCTCTTTGTCTAAATTACCAATTAACTTTCCTAAATCAATAGCATTTTTAGATGTTATAACAGGTTTACCTGTTTCTTGTTCAATCTCTTTTCGAGCATTTCCTGCAATACTTCCACCACGTTTTGCAACTTTCTTATTTTCTTCTAGTCCTTGAGGATTTGTTGTATTAGCAAGTTCTGTGGTTGTAGCTTCTGCAAGCATATTTAAAACCAATTCAAGTGTCGACATATTATCTCTAAGGTTTTGTTTATTCAAGCCTTTATAGTCTTTGTATTGTCTTGTTGTCATACCAGACCATGCTTTTGTAATTTCATTGGTTAAAATGGCATATTCTTTCCCCTCTTTTACTCCATGATCTTGCCAAGTATCTGTTAGTTCTTTTCTGACTTGAATTGCTTGTAATCTTTGGTTAATCCATTCTCTTGTATAACCTTTTTTTAGATAGGTTTCTAAGGCTCTATCAATGGTAAGTTCAGGATCAATAATTTCATCAATTCTTTCTTTACCTACTTCTGCTAACCACATCTTAAATGGTTCTGCTTTTTTTGATGGAATAGATTGAATGATACGAAATATACCTTGCATATCAGCTACATCTGTTAGACGCATTTTTCCATCTGTTGCCTTCATTTTCAAAGCGTTACAATTTGTAACGGTTTCGTTTCCTTCCTCTTTTAATCTCTTTTTTAGCACTCTCCAGTACACTTGAGGATTTTCACTTTCTGTAAGTACTCTTACTACATCTACTACTGAAAAATACCATTCTTCTTTTTCACTATCCCAAACAGAGCGTATCTGATTTCCTTCAAATAATTTAATTTCGTTATCCAATTTCATTCTCCTTTCTGCCTATGTTTTGTTTACAATCAGCTAAATATTAGATAACACTAAACAACACATAAATTATTATTTTTTAGAATTTTAGTATTTTGTAGAAGTACTAAAACCCTTGATTTTATTAAACTTTTTACAACTGTTATAATTATGATATAAGATCCACATGCTAAATCATACAGTAAAATCAATGGTTACAGATACTAAATTTCCATCTATTCAGGAGGACTACTAGCATAATTTGAAGATGCATACTTTAAATTATTTATTATCAAAAACTGTCTTATACAATTTTCTCATTTCTCTTGCATATTTCATCGCACCTGGAATACGTAGTCTTTTGTAATAATCCTCTAAAATTTCCGGATGATTTTTCAAAATATCATATTCTATTATATACATAGCAATACTTGTTATAGCATATTTACCTATAGAAATTATCGTTGATTTTTCTTCTTCATCTATTTGTTCACCTTTAGGGAATTCGCCATCTGGATATTCTTCAACAGCATCATTACTATATTGCCAAAAATTCTTAGTCCAAATGATAATATCTCTTTTATTTTCTTATATCTTCTTCTTATAAAACTCCACAAATTCTTTTTCTGAATATAACTTGCAATTAAAACCTTCTATTAGAAATTGTCTTTGTTTCAAACGATTTATTAGTCGCTCTATTTCTATGATTCGTAGTTCTTTGTTAAATTTATCTACTCCCAATTTTTTTATAATATTCAAATATATATTACTCTCTAAAAATTCTTTTATAATTTCCATCAAATTCTCTCACAAATTATAATTTATAAATATCTTTGAGCAACAATTACTGTATATTTATCTGTCTCATAAAAATCTCCTGTTTCTACAAACTTATTATTATGCCAGAAGTGCTCCGCCTGAGGATTATCTTTTACCCAACCAAGACGAACTTTTGAAATCCCTATCTGAGCAAGATAAAAACATAAATCCTCTATTATTTTGCTACCAATCCCTCTGTTCTGTATATCCACATCTGTCATAAAAAATCCTATAAAAGCTACTTTTTCATCAGGAAAATTCATGATTAAGTCCATTATTGCAATCAAACTTTCCCCATCATAATACCCAACATAGTATTTGTCCTGCATATCTTTGTTCGGTGGTAGTGCATTCATATCGCAAATAATGCTCTCCTCAGATACAAATGGAGGACAATATTGATAGTACAGGAGATTTTTTCGACACAATTCATATATTCTCTCAACATCAGATTCACCCATCATTTGAACAAGGTATCGATTTGATAATAATGAAACATCCATTTAATCCCTCCTTAAATTAAAAATTAATCGTCTAATTCTAATTTATCTATTTATCACTTAAAATAATTATTTCTTTTTCCATAATTTTTTATCTGTTTCAAGTTGCTTTAATTCTACTCTATCAAGCCTTGCAAAAAGCTCTTGATTAGATAGTAAAAACTTTCTCATTTCCACAAAACTATTCATAATTTTTATGCTCACTTCAACGGCTATGTCACTTTTAAGTACAGCTGAAAGCATAGCAATAACCTGCTCTGTGAATACATACGGCATATATCTTCTACCACCTGAACCACTTTCTTTTTTTGAGGTGACATTTTGGCACCTCAAAAAGTCATACTCTTCTTTTGTTAATTGAAAGCAAAAATCCTCTGGGAACCTAGCTTCATTTCTGTTTCTCTGCCTATTTAAATACTTTGTTTCAACTTGATATAACATCGCTAAGTCACTGTCTAGCATAACTTGCTTTCCTCTAAATGTGTAAATCATATTTCTTATATCAACAACATCTGAAACAACAATAATAGAATTATCTGCCATAAAAACCTAATATCAACAAAAGTAAAATCTATTTCACTATATTTACCATAACTCCAAAATCTACATCTAACTATTTACCAATCCTATAAAGTATTTCTATACTTACGAGTTCTCCTCACCCCATTTTTTCAACTGTATCTGGTACAATTCCAACTTTCTATTTTAATTCTTTTCTATTCATTCCTTTATCTATGAGAATTTTCCATAATCCATTGTAGCTTACTTTCATATAATTATCCTCCAAATTCAAATATATGAATTTATTTTATTTTATCATATTTTAATCAACTTTTCATCTTTCTTGCAAATATTTTAAGATGATTAATAGATTTGCTTTTTATGCTAGAAGAAAATCTTCTAAACTTAAAGCTGCTCTTACTTTATTTAAATCTGAACTTAAAAAAGTTCCTTTACTTTTTAGAAAGAATTTTAAATCTATCTGGGATTTTGATCCTTTTATGTGTCCTAATTGTAATATTTATCTTGAAGTTTTTTAACTCTTTGTAAGTAGTATTTTGGGCCGACCTTTACATAAAATATATAACTATTGTTTAAATAGGTATTTTATATTACTTTAAAATAAATAGTTTAATATATTTTTTTAATCAAACATAATTGTTATATGATTTTATAGAATTCTATGTAGTTTATTAAGTTTCTAATTTCCTATAGAATAAAAAAATAGACCAAAGTTTTTAAAACTAAGGTCTATTCTCTTTATAATCCACTTGAAACTATTCTTAAAATTATTCATTTTATGTTTTTGTCCCAAATTAGTACCGAAATACACTAAAAACACTTATAAAAGCTTTATTTAAAGCCATTTTCATAAAATTTTATACTATTCCCACTCTATAGTACTTGCTGGTTTTGATGAAATATCATAAACCACTCTATTTATTCCACTTACTTTATTTACTATCATATTTGATACTTTTTCTAAGAATTCATATGGAAGTTTTGACCAAGTTGCTGTCATAAAATCTATAGTATTTACAGATCTTATAGCTGCTACATATTCATAAGTTCTAACATCTCCCATAACTCCTACTGTTTTAACTGGTAGTAAAGTTACAAATGCTTGAGATACAGTATGATATAGTTCATCTTCAATTAACTCATTAATGAATATTTCATCTGCTTCTTGTAATATTTTAACTTTTTCCTTAGTCACTTCTCCTATAACCCTTATACCAAGACCTGGACCTGGGAAAGGATGTCTATTAACTATACTTGCTGGCATACCCATTTCTTTTCCAACTAATCTTACTTCATCTTTAAATAGTTCTCTTAAAGGTTCGAGTAATTTAAATGTCATTTCTTCTGGAAGTCCACCAACATTATGGTGAGATTTAATAGTATGAGAAACTCCTTCTATAGCTTGAGATTCTATAACATCTGGATAAATAGTTCCTTGAGCTAAGAATTCTACATCTTTTCCACCCTTAAGTTTAGCTGCTTCTTCATTGAATACTTCAACAAATTCTTTTCCTATAATTTTTCTCTTAGCTTCTGGTTCATCTACACCTTTTAACTTAGATAAGAATCTATCTCCTGCATCAACCTTAACTATATTTAAATTAAAGTTAGACTTATAGTAATCATATACTCTATTTGCTTCATCATATCTTAAAAGACCAGTATCAACAAATACACAAGTTAATTGATCTCCTATAGCTTTATTTATTAAAACTGCAGCAACTGATGAATCTACACCACCAGATAATCCTAACATTACTTTTTTATCTCCTACAGTTTCTCTTATCTGTTTGATTTTTTCTTCTATGAAATTAGTGATAACGAAGTTTTTCTCTGCTTTACATATATTAAATACAAAGTTTTCTATCATTTTTTTACCATATTCAGAATGAGATACTTCTGGATGGAATTGTAATCCATATACATTATTGTTATTAGCTATAGCAGCTATTGAAGAATCTGTTTTTGCTATTACTCTGAAATCTTTAGCCATTTCTGTAATATGATCGTTGTGACTCATCCATATATTTGATTCCATAGGAACATCTTTTAATAATGGATTTTCTTTTTCAATTATTTGTAATATAGCTTTTCCAAACTCTCTACTATCTGCAGCTTCAACTTTTCCTTCATTTAAATGTGTTATTAATTGTAGACCATAACATATTCCTAGTATAGGTACACCTAACTCAAATATTTTTTTATCAACAGTTGGTGATTTTTCTAAATATACTGAACTTGGCCCTCCTGAAAATATTATACCTATAACATCTTCTAGGTTATTAAAATCAAATTCTCTAACCATTTCACAGTAAACTTCCATCTCTCTAATTCTTCTTGCAATAATTTGTGAGTACTGTGAACCAAAATCTATTACAACAATTTTCTTTCTTTTTAGCATCCTCATTCTCCTTTTCTTTCTATTTTTAATAGTGTTACATCATCATTAAAAGTTTTTTGTCCAACAAATTCTTTTAAATCTTCTATCACTAAATTTAATTCTATATTTTTTACCTGTTCTTTAAGTCTATCTAAACCATAATATTTACCATTAACATTAACTTCTTCTGTTATACCATCAGTATACAGTAAGATTTTGTCCCCTACATTAAATTCTATTTCTTTTTCTTCAAAAGATAGTATAGGGAATATCTTTTTTGAAAATAGGCCCAGTATTTGACCTTCACTTTCAAGTTCTATTACTTCATCTCTTTCCTTCTTATACATTAAGGCAGGTTCTTGTGAAGCCTTAGCATATTTTACCATATTAGACTTAGTATTTACAACTAAATAAAACATGGAAACAAACTTACCTTTAGGAAAAATATTTATTATTTCCTCATTTAAAATTTCCATTAATTCAGAAAGTCTAGATACCTTCTTCGAATTATTATATATCAATACCTTAAGCATAGTAGATAGAAGTGAAGCTGGAATTCCATGACCTGAAATATCAGCAAATACTATAGCAAATTCTTCTTCATTAAGCTCTATAAAGTCACAGAAATCCCCACCTATATTCATACTAGGTTCAAAAAAGTATTCACATACATACTCGCCAAACTCTATTTTTTTAGGTGGCATTAAAGATTTTTGTATATCCCCTGCTAACCTTAATTCTTCATTTACCTCATTGTATAGTTTTCTTATTTCTTTCTCTCTACTAAATACCTCTGAAACTAGTCTATCATTTTCTTTTTTTAGTTCTGCTGCAGTTGCAAGACTTTTAATTGAACTAACTAAACTTTTAATGTCCACAGGTCTTTTAACTACTCTATTTACGCCATACTTCATAGTATTTAATGCCTTATCAACATCTGTTTCAAAAGCTATTAATATTACCATGGAATTAGGATTTTCTTCTTTAATCTTTTTTATTTCTTCTATTTTTTCTTCTTGATAGCTAGAAAAGTCAATAATATATATACTATTTGATCTACTATCATGTTTCTTGTTTAAAAAGTTAAATGAGTTTCTATCTTTAATACCAAATCCACTTTTTATCAATTCATCTTTTAAAAGATTTTTCACATTGTTATTATCATCATATATTTTAACTTCATATCCTGCAAAAGTTTTAAGCTCATTATATTCTTCTATAGAACTAAAGATTTTAAAATATCTTTTTGATTCAAGAAGATTAATATCATCTATAATATTCTTGTTCTTTATTATGAAAAATATTTCAAAATCATTTTTTATAGAACATCTAAATAGTTTTAGCATATAGCTTAAAAACTTTGAGTCTATAGTTACATCTTTAATATGAAAAAGTATTTTTTTTCTAATTTTTGAAGCTTTTAATAAATCTTCATACCCTTGCTCAAAAGAAGTAAAATAGACTATTTCATATTCCCTATCACCTAAAAAACAAAATTCATTCATAAATGCTCCTATAATTTAGTTAACCTTTTCTTTCTAGTATAGCATATATGGATATATAAAAAAAGGTGATTCGGG
>NZ_LOHX01000132.1 GCF_001559775.1 Streptobacillus felis
CAGGATTTAATGTAATTAAAAGAGAGTTTCAGAAAGATAAAGCTGCTTTATTTTCTCTAACTTTATTTGTAAGTTTAATATTAATAATATTTATATCTGCAACATTTTTCTTAGATGTTAACGATGTAATGAAGGTTAGGTTATTAGATAAGTATGCAGCTCCATTAGAAGGTTATTGGTTAGGAGCTGACTATGGTGGGCGTAGGATACTAGGTCAGGTAATTATGGGTGCTAGAAAATCAATAGTAATAGGAGTATCAGTAACTATAATTACATCATTTATTGAAATAGTAGGAGGAGTAATTATTTCTTATTATGGTGGTTGGATAGAAAATATTGCAATGTGAATTATAGATTTCATAAGTATTT
>NZ_LOHX01000133.1 GCF_001559775.1 Streptobacillus felis
ATAAGTATTACAGAAATTTCTTTTAGTATTTTATTTTTATTCATCAATACTCCTATTTTATACTAGTTGAAACTTTGACTGCATCATCAATTAATACTAAAGAGACCTTTTTCTTCTCAGCAGTAGTTAGTAACATACCTTGAGAAAGTATTCCTTTAATCTCAACTGGTTCTAAATTAAAGACAGCTATAACTTTTTTACCTACTAAACTTTGTTCATCTTTATAATGACTTGCATTACCAGATACTATTTGTCTCAATTCAGTTCCAGTATCTACAATAATTCTAAGTAATGCTGTATTTTCAGTCAACCTTTCAACTTACTTTATTTCGACAACCCTTATATTGATTTCATAAAATTTTTCTATCTTAATAGGGTTCTTGATTACTAAATTTTATTCAAATTCAGACTTAGGTAATTCTATTCATGGAAATCAAACTTTAGCCTTATTTAAATTATTATTTACAGGATAACTAGCCAAATCCTTTATATC
>NZ_LOHX01000134.1 GCF_001559775.1 Streptobacillus felis
ATTTTAATGTGAAAGGTTCTACTATAACTATTAATGAGAGAAATAAATTATATGTTAATATAGATGGTACTACTTTAAAAATTGGAAAAGATGGGAAAATAAAAGGTGATTTAGATGGATATGCTAAAACTGATTATTCTAATATTAAGGGTGATGATAAAACATCAATAATAACTAAACTAAATGATGGAATTAATTTAAAAAATCATACTGGGGCTGTTGCTACTGATAGAGATTAAAAAGATGTTTGTGTTGCTAAATTAAATGTTGATGATAATAATTTAACTGATAAAAGAAAAACAAAATTAGTTAATAAAGCAAGTGACGGTTCAAATTTAGATAACCCTACTGGTAAATTAGTAACAGACACGGATATTAAAGAAAAATTAGATGACAAAGCTAATAAAGATGCTTCAAATATAAGTGGAACTGATTTAACTGCTTGGAGAGATAAATTAAACTCAGGTATTAATTTAGAAACTCCAACAGGTGCATTAGTTAAAGATAGTGACTTAAAAAATGCATTGGGAGATAAATTAAATATAGATGC
>NZ_LOHX01000135.1 GCF_001559775.1 Streptobacillus felis
GAGCAAAAACTGAAGACGCACCAGCTGCTGAAGCAACAGGAAAAAAAGTTGCTATAGATTATTCAACAGGTGGTAAAGGCGATAAATCATTCCATGATTCAGCTTTTAGAGGAATGGAAAAAGCTAAAGCAGAATTAGGTGTAGAATTCTCAGAATAAGAACCTAAAGATCCAACAGAAGAAGCTAAAAACCAAATAACTGAATATGCTCAAGCAGGAGAATATGAATTAATAAGTGGTGTTGGAATCACTATGAAAGAATCTGTAGAAGCAGTTGCTGGTGAATACCCAGATCAAAAATTTGCTTTAATTGATGATGTAATCGAAGGTAAAGACAATGTAGTTTCTTTAATGTTCAGAGAACAAGAAGGAGCTTTCTTAACAGGTGCGTTAGCAGCAATGATGACTAAAACTAATGTATTAGGATTTGTAGG
>NZ_LOHX01000136.1 GCF_001559775.1 Streptobacillus felis
TTCATTACCTTTATATTTTTTGTGTAATTTTGTAAATCAAAACATTTGATTAGTTATAGTTATATCCGTATATTTATCTATTTCTGTAACCTATTTACAATTTCGTTTTTTGGAAAGATTTAGTGGTAAACGATTTGGTAATAAGTAATTCTTGCATATATTATTAACGGTATTTTTTTACTTAGTAATCAATACTCTTCTTGGATCACTAAATTCTAGATTATATGGGATGATAATG
>NZ_LOHX01000137.1 GCF_001559775.1 Streptobacillus felis
TAATTTATTTAATTTATTAATAACTTCTTCACTAGAATTACTAAAATCATTAACTATTAATGCATCATAACCATTTTCAATTAATACTCTTTCTCTATGAGCGCCTATATATCCAGCCTCACCAACCACTAACATTTTTTTCATAATACCCCCTCAATACTATTTCCTTCATTTTAATCAAATGTTTTTTTATTTTTTTTAATCCTGTTTAAAATAAATTCTTTTCTCTATACTACTCCTATTTTTTTA
>NZ_LOHX01000138.1 GCF_001559775.1 Streptobacillus felis
AGCGTCTTTACCAGATGGATCCAGATTTGAAGGATTAATGTATCAAGTCACAAATTATAATCCAGTTTTTTCAATCAGAAGACATACTACTGAAGTAATACCTTTAGAAAAATTTATTGAAACAAATTTTATTACAGAGGATCAAAAAAAGTATATAGAAACTGCAATTAAAGAAAAGAAAAATATTTTAGTAGTTGGTGGTACATCAACTGGTACAACTACATTTTTAAATGCATATTTAGATAAACTAAAAGATCCTGATGATAGACTTAGTGTTATTGAAGAAATAAGAGAATTAAAA
>NZ_LOHX01000139.1 GCF_001559775.1 Streptobacillus felis
CTGGAGTTAAAATATTTGCAACAGGCGGTATAGGTGGTGTTCATAGAAATGCTGAAGTAACTATGGATATATCTGCTGATTTAGAAGAATTAGCACAAACTAATGTCGCTGTAATTTGTGCCGGAGCAAAATCAATACTTGATTTACCTTTAACTTTAGAATACTTAGAAACAAAAGGAGTACCTGTATTAGGGTATAAAACTAAAGAATTACCTGCATTATACACTATTAAAAGTGGCTACAACTTAGATTATGCTATAGAAACTCCAGAAGAATTTGCTAAATTATTAACAACTAAATGGGATCTGTGGTTAAATGGCGGAGTTGTAATAGCAAATCCAATCCCAGAAGAATATGCAATGGATTTTGATACTATAACTAATGCAATAAATGAAGCTTTAGAAGAAGCTGAAAAATCAGGAATAAAAGGTAAAGATTCTACTCCATTCTTATTAGATAAAGTAAAGAAAATTACTGCAGGTAAATCATTAAATGCTAAT
>NZ_LOHX01000140.1 GCF_001559775.1 Streptobacillus felis
ATTGAACATTTTACAATTGCATTGGGAATAAAAAAAGAAGGTGTTGATTTTGAATCTATAGACGGTGAAAAAACTAAACTTTTTGTTTTAATTGCAACGCATGAAAGATACAATAATTGGCATCTTGAAGCATTAGTAAAAATTTCAAGAATGTTCTATAACCCAATAAATGTAAGTGTTTTAGTGCATTCAAAATCAAAAGAAGGTGTTCAAAGATTAATTGAACAATTAGAAGGGATGAATTAATGAGCAAATTAGAATAATTAACTATGAATGAATTTAA
>NZ_LOHX01000141.1 GCF_001559775.1 Streptobacillus felis
AGGTTTAGATAGTAGAATTAAAGAAGACCATAAAGTATTATTAAAGTTGGATAACAAGATAGAAAATGGGAGATATTTACCATCATTTAATTTAGATTATGGATATAAGGATATTTTAAGTATTAGAAATATTATAGAGGATAAAGATATAAATACTAGTTTAGATATTAACTTAAAGTATAAAAATTTTTATTCAAGTATAGGATTTGATACAGACTATAAATCATTTAATCCTAGGGTAAACTTAGGTATAAACTTTGATATATCAAGATTAAATATAGATTCGTCTTTGGAATACAATAAAAGATTTAGAGCACTTTTTGCTTTGAAGTTTGATGTGGTAAAATAAAAAATTGAAAAAATCTAGCAAAAAATGTAAAAAAAGCTAGATTTTTTTATTTAAATGTGATATACTAACTAAGTTAGCAAGGTAAATTGCTAGAAATTATAGGTCGAAGTACGCCTTATTTCTATGCACTAAGAAGGTGCACACGAGGTAGAGGTGTACATAAAAAATTTAGAAATTGGAGGGAAGATATGCCTATTAAAAAATTAAAACCGATTACTAGTGGGACTCGGCATATGTCTATATTAGTAAACACAGAATTAGACAAAGTTAGACCTGAAAAAACATTAGTTGAACCATTAAACTCAGCTTATGGTATTGACAACTATGGACACAGAACAGGAAGAAACAGACACAAAGGACACAAGAGATTATACAGAGTAATCGATTGGAAAAGAAACAAATTAGGAATACCTGCAAAAGTTGCAAGCGTAGAATACGATCCTAATAGAACAGCGAATATTGCTTTATTACATTATGTTGATGGAGAAAAAAGATACATTTTAGCTCCTAATGGGTTAAAAAAAGGTGACACTGTACTTGCAGGAGAAAATGCAGACATCAAACCAGGTAATGCTTTAAAATTAAAAGATTTACCAGTTGGTACATTAATCCACAATGTTGAATTAATACCAGGTAAAGGTGGACAACTAGCGAGATCAGCAGGAACTGCAGCAAGACTTGTTGCAAAAGAAGGAACATACTGCCACGTTGAATTACCATCAGGAGAATTAAGATTAATTCACAAAGAATGTTTCGCAACAGTTGGAGTTGTTGGGAATTCAGAACACTCATTAGTTTCTTTAGGAAAAGCTGGAAGAAATAGACACTTAGGTAGAAAACCACACGTAAGAGGATCAGTAATGAACCCAGTAGATCACCCACACGGAGGGGGAGAAGGAAGATCACCTATAGGAAGAAAAGCACCAGTTACTCCTTGGGGTAAACCTGCTTTAGGTAAGAAAACTAGAGGTAAGAAAAATTCTGACAAATTTATAGTAAGAAAGAGAAAAAAATAGATTAGTGTTATAAAGTAAGGAGGAAAAATGGCTCGTTCATTAAAAAAAGGACCTTTTGCTGATCAATATTTATTCAAAAAAATTGAAGCACAAGGATCAAATAAATCAGTTATTAAAACATGGTCAAGAAGATCAACTATATTTCCACAATTCATAGGATATACATTTGCTGTTTATAATGGTAAAAAACATATACCTGTATATGTAACAGAGGAAATGGTTGGACACAAACTTGGAGAATTTGCTCCAACAAGAACTTACCATGGTCACGGTAAAGATAAGAAAAAATAAACCTAGATAAATATTAGTAACTTTATACGAAAGGAGAAAACGCATGCCAGCAGTAGCTAAATTACGTTATCAAAGATTAAGTCCTCAAAAAGCTAGATTAGTAGCTGATGTAATTAGAGGAAAAGATGCATTACTTGCATTAAACATTTTAAGATTTACAAATAAAAAAGCAGCTCCATTAATAGAGAAAACATTAAGATCTGCAATTGCAAACGCAGAACACAACTTAGGATTAAACCCTGAAAACTTAATAGTTTCAAAAGTATTAATAGATAAAGGGCCTGTATTAAAAAGAATGAACCCAAGAGCAATGGGAAGAGCAGATATTATAAGAAAACCACTTGCACACATAACAGTTGAAGTGGATGTAAAATAAGAGTACATAAGGAGGTAAGTCTGTGGGACAAAAAGTAGATCCTAGGGGCATAAGAATCGGTATTGTTAAAACATGGGATTCAAAATGGTTTGCCAAAAAAGGGAAAGAATATTTAAATAATTTTCACGAAGATTTAAAAATAAGAGAATATATCAAGAAAAACTACTACCAAGCTGGAATTTCTTCAATAGCTATTGAAAGAGTTTCTGAAAACGAAGTAACAGTAATAGTTTCTACTGGAAAAGCAGCAGTATTAATTGGTAGAAAAGGTGCTGAAATTACAGCATTAAGAGCACAATTAGAAAAAATGACAGGGAAAAAAGTTTTTGTAAAAGCTTTAGAAATTAAAAACCCTAACAAAGACGCACAATTAGTTGCAGAAAGTATTGCAACAGCTATTGAAAAACGTGTGGCATATAAGAGAGCAGTACAACAAGCTATTCAAAGAGCTGAAAAAGCAGGAGTACTAGGAATTAAAGTAATGACTTCAGGAAGATTAAATGGAGCAGAAATAGCAAGAAGTGAATGGACATTATCAGGAAGAGTACCATTACATACTTTAAGAGCAGATGTTGATTATGCAACAGCTACAGCTCATACAACATATGGAGCATTAGGGATTAAAGTATGGATCTTTAATGGAGAAGTTTTACCTACTAAGAAGGAAGGGGGAACAGAATAGTGTTAATACCTAAGAGAACTAAATATAGAAAACAATTTAGAGGAAGCATGGGAGGAATTGCAACTAAAGGTAACTATGTAGCATTCGGTGATTTCGGATTAGCTGCAAAAGAATTTGGTTGGATTACTTCAAGACAAATAGAAGCATGCCGTATTACAATAAATAGAACATTTAAAAGAGAAGGAAAAATCTGGATAAGAATTTTCCCTGACAAACCTTATACAAAAAGACCTGAAGGAACAAGAATGGGTAAAGGTAAAGGTAACGCAGAAGGTTGGGTAGCAGTTGTTAAAACTGGTAAAGTAATGTTTGAAGTTGGAGGAGTATCTGAAGAGAAAGCCAAAGAAGCATTAAGAAAAGCTGGACACAAACTACCTATCAAAGTTAAATTCGTAAGAAAAGAAGTAGGTGGTGATAAGTAATGACAGTTAAAGAAGTTAGAGATTTAGATTTAAATCAGTTAGAATCACAAGTAAAAGAATTAAAACATGAATTGTTTAATTTAAAGCTACAAAAAACTCTTGGACAATTACAAAACACAGCACAAATAAGAAAAGTAAAAAGAGACATAGCTAGAATGAAAACAATATTAACAGAAAAAACTGGAAAATAGGAGGATTCTCACGTGGAAAGAAACGAAAGAAAAGTCAGAGAAGGAATCGTAGTTTCTGATAAAATGGATAAAACAGTTGTAGTTGTTGAAAATACAATGAAACTACATAAGTTATATAAAAAGAGAGTAAAAACTTCTAAAAGATATAAAGCTCATGATGAGTTAAACGAATGTCGTGTAGGAGATAAAGTAAGAATAATGGAAACTAGACCTTTAAGTAAAGATAAAAACTGGAGAGTAGTTACTATCTTAGAAAAGGCAAAATAATTTAATAGATATTATTATTAAATGGGAGGAGGAACTATTAAATGGTTCAACAACAAAGTATACTTAATGTTGCTGATAACACAGGTGCTAAAAAAATCATGGTTATTAGAGTATTAGGTGGATCAAGAAGAAGATTCGGAAGAATAGGAGACGTTGTTGTAGCATCTGTTAAAGAAGCTATACCTAATGGAAGTGTTAAAAAGGGAGACGTTGTAAAAGCAGTTATAGTTAGAACTAAAAAAGAAGTTAAAAGAGTGGATGGTTCATATATAAAATTTGATGATAATGCAGGAGTTATCCTAAATGCATCAATGGAAATGAAAGGGACAAGAATTTTTGGACCTGTTGCAAGAGAATTAAGAGCGAAAAACTTTATGAAAATAGTATCACTTGCACCAGAAGTACTTTAGGAAGGAGGAATTTTTTGTGATTAAATCTAAAATAAAATCAGTTCCTAAGAAATTACATGTTAAAACTGGAGATACAGTTGTAGTAATTAGTGGAAGAAGTAATAATGACAAAAGAAGTAATAAATCTTCTCAAATGGGAGATAAAGGAAAAATAGGAAAAGTATTAAAAGTATTCCCTAAACTTGGAAAAGTAGTAGTTGAAGGTGTAAATGTTAAGAAAAAACACTTAAAACCTAATGCTATGAACACACAAGGTGAGATTGTAGAGAGAGAAGTACCAATTTTCTCATCTAAAGTAATGTTATGGGATGAAAGCGTAAAAAGCGCTACAAGAGTGAGATATGAAATAAAAGATGGAAAAAAAGTAAGAATTTCAGTTAAATCTGGAAAAGAAATATAAGGGAAGGAGGATACCTAAATGTCTACAAAATATATGCCTAGATTACAAAAAGCATACAAAGAAACTATGGTATCAGCATTAATGAAAGAATTAGGACTTTCTAACATTATGGAAGTACCTAAATTAGATAAAATAATAGTAAATATGGGACTTGGGGAGGCAGTAAATAACCCTAAATTAATAGATACAGCAGTTAAAGAATTAGCACAAATTACAGGACAAAAACCAGTTGCAAGAAAAGCTAGAAAATCTGAAGCTGGATTTAAATTAAGAGAAGGTCAATTAATAGGTGCTAAAGTTACTTTAAGAAAAGAAAGAATGTATGAATTCTTAGATAGATTAGTAAGTGTTACTTTACCAAGAGTAAGAGACTTTGAAGGAGTTTCATCTCGTGGATTTGATGGAAGAGGAAACTACACTTTAGGATTAAAAGAACAAATTATCTTCCCTGAAATCGAAATAGATAAAGTTGATAAAGTATTAGGAATGGGAATTACATTCGTAACAACTGCTAAGAATGATGAAGAAGGAAGAGCATTATTAAGAGCATTTGGAATGCCATTTGCAAAATAATAAGGAGGTGCAAAAGAATTTATGGCTAAAAAAGCAATGGTTCAAAAAAATCTAAAAATAGAAAAAACTATAGATAAATATGCAGCTAAAAGAGCTGAATTAAAAGCAAGAGCTAAACAAGGAGATAGAGAAGCACTTATAGAATTATCTAAATTACCTCGTAATGCATCACCTACAAGACATAGAAATAGATGTCAAGTAAATGGTAGACCAAGAGGGTTTATGAGAGAATTTGGAATATCAAGAGTAATGTTTAGACAATTAGCTGGTGAAGGTATGATACCTGGAATCAAAAAATCAAGCTGGTAATATTTGAGAGGAGGACAAACATGCATTTAACAGATCCTATTGCAGATATGTTAACAAGAATTAGAAATGCTAATATTGCAAAACATGACAAGGTTGCAATACCATTTTCTAAAATAAAAGAAAGTATCGCAAATATATTAAGAAATGAAGGATATATATCAGAATACGAAATAAGAGAAGAAGGAAGTATAAAAGATATAGTTGTAACTTTAAAAACTGTTGATGGTGAACAAGTTATAAAAGGATTAAAAAGAATTTCTAAACCAGGAAGAAGAGTTTACTCTTCAGTAGAAAGCCTACCTAAAGTATTAGGTGGTTTAGGAATAGCAATCGTTACTACACCCAAAGGTGTTTTAACTGATAAAGAATGCAGAAAGCAAAGTGTTGGTGGAGAGGTTCTTTGTTACGTTTGGTAATATAGCCTAAACACTTCTGGAAATTTACGCATATAAGGAGGAGAATAATGTCAAGAGTAGGTAAAAAACCTATTACTATACCTAAAGGTGTAGAAATTACAAATGAAGGTAATGTATTTACAGTAAAAGGACCAAAAGGTACTTTAACTAGAGAATTATCTTCAGAAATTAAAGTAAATATTGAAAACAATGAAATAACTTTTGAAAGACCAAATGACTTACCTAATATTAGAGCGTTACATGGAACTACAAGAGCTAATGTTAATAACATGGTAGTTGGAGTTAGTGAAGGATTCAAAATTAAATTAGAGTTAGTTGGGGTTGGATACAGAGTAGCTGCTAATGGTAAAGGTGTTACTATGGCACTAGGATATTCACATCCAGTTGAAATAGCTCCAATTGAAGGTATTACTTTTACAGTAGAAGGGAATACTAAATTAACTGTAGAAGGAATTGACAAACAATTAGTTGGTCAAGTAGCTTCAGATATAAGATCTAAGAGAGCACCAGAACCTTATAAAGGCAAAGGGGTTAAATATGCTGATGAGAAGATAAGAAGAAAAGAAGGTAAGAAAGGATAGGAGGTAGTCTAAATGATTAAAAAAGTAGATAGAAACTTAGCAAGAGTTAGAAAACATAAAAGTATAAGAGCTAAAATCAGTGGAACACCTGAAAGACCTAGACTTACTGTTTATAGAAGTTTATCTAACATCTTCGCTCAATTAATTGACGATACAACAGGAAAAACATTAGTATCAGCTTCAACTATTGAAAAAGGTAATAAAGTAGAACACGGTTCTAATGTAGAAGCTGCAAAATTAATAGGAAAAAGAATAGCTGAAAAAGCTAAAGATGCTGGAATTACTAAAGTAGTATTCGATAGAAGTGGATACATTTATACTGGAAGAGTAAAAGCATTAGCAGATGCTGCAAGAGAAGCAGGATTAGAATTCTAATAGGATAGGAGGATTTATTTTGGCAAGAGAAGTTAAAACTAACGAATACAAAGAAAAACTTTTAAGAATTAGTAGAGTTTCTAAAACTGTTAAAGGGGGAAGAAGAATTTCATTCTCAGTACTTGCAGCAGTTGGAGACGAAAACGGAAAAGTTGGAATAGGATTAGGAAAAGCAAATGGAGTACCTGAAGCTATAAGAAAAGCTATTGCAGGTGCTAAGAAAAATATGATAAATGTATCATTAAAAGGTGGAACTTTACCACACGAACAAATTGGAAAATTTAACGCTACATCAGTTTTATTAAAACCAGCTTCAAAAGGGACTGGGGTTATCGCTGGGTCAGCAACTAGGGAAATTTTAGAATTAGTAGGTGTAACTGACGTACTAACTAAAATAAGAGGATCTAAAAATAAAGATAATGTTGCAAGAGCTACATTAGATGGATTAAAAAAATTAAGATCAATAGAAAAAGTTGCTAAACTTAGAGGTAAAACTGTAGAAGAAATTTTAGGATAAGGCTAGGAGGATAGATTAATGACTAAAGTAAATATAACACTTGTAAAAGGAATTAATGGAAGAAAGCCTAACCATATCGCAACAATTAAATCTTTAGGTTTAAGAAAAATTGGTCAAACTGTAGAACACAATTTGACTGCAGATATAGAAGGTAAAATTAAATTAGTTTCTTATTTAGTTAAAGTAGAGGAGGTTTAAATCAATGAATCTTAATGAATTAAGACCTGCCGAAGGATCAAAAAGAGATAGAAAGAGAATCGGTAGAGGACATGGAACTGGTTGGGGTAAAACTGCTGGTAAAGGTCACAATGGACAAAAACAAAGATCTGGTACATACGTATCTGCTGCGTTTGAAGGAGGGCAAATGCCTTTAATCAGAAGAGTTCCTAAAAGAGGATTCTCAAATTCTGTATTCCAAAAAGACATGGTAGTAATTAACTTAAAAGACATAGTAGATAAATTTAATGATGGAGAAGAAGTAACTTTAGAATCTTTATTAGAAAGAAGAGTAGTTAAAAATGCTAACTTCATTACTAAAGAAACTGGAGAAAGAGTATACACTTCATTATTAAAAGTAATTGGAAATTACGAATTAGAAAAAGCATTAAAAGTTAAAGCACATAGAGTATCTAAAGGTGCTAAAGAAGCAATTGAAAAATTCAATGGTTCAGTTGAATTATTAGAAATCAAATCATTTGCAAATGTAGCAGGGAACGCTAAAGTAGTTGAAGGAGAGTAAGTATTACTTACTTTTTTCCTGTTTACATAATAATATAGAATAGAGGTGATTTCTTTGACATTTAAAGAAGCAATAGTAACAAGGTTTCAAGCCATGGTACAAACTCGTGAGCTTAGAAAAAGAGTGTTGTTTACTTTAGGATGTTTTTTAGTT
Source organism: Streptobacillus felis (assembly GCF_001559775.1). NCBI lineage: Bacteria > Fusobacteriati > Fusobacteriota > Fusobacteriia > Fusobacteriales > Leptotrichiaceae > Streptobacillus > Streptobacillus felis. The sequence goes on from NZ_LOHX01000141.1 coordinate 8,068, forward strand.
GCTAGAATTGGTGTTCATATTCCAGTTCCTGGAATTAATATGGAATTATTCAGAGATTTTACTGGAGGAAGTAGCTTAGCACAATTTTTAAACCTGTTTACAGGTGGAGCTGTGCAGAGAGCATCTATATTCTCTTTAGGAATCACTCCATATATTAACGCTTCTATAGTATTTCAAATTCTAGGTGTATTATGGCCAAGAATTGAAGAAATGCAAAAAGAAGGTGGAAAAGAAGCAGATAAAATTACACAATGGACTAGATATTTAACTATAGTTACTACTTTATTCCAATCAGCTGGTATAGCTTTATTATTACAATCTAATAATTTAGTTAGAGAGCCTGGGACTATATTTGTATTAACTACAGTAGTATTAATTACAGGAGGAACTGCATTCTTAATGTGGTTATCTGAAAGAATTTCTATAAAAGGTATAGGTAATGGAACTTCAATGTTAATATTCCTAAATATAGTATCTAATTTACCTCAAGTAGTAAAGGGTACTGTAGATCAATTAAGAACTTCAGGAAGAGGTCCTGCTTTAGGATATATTTCATTAACTTTATTTGTAGTAATAATTATGATAATGGTTGTTATACAATTAGGTGAAAGAAGAATACCTATACAATATGTAGGTAAATCAAGTAGAGGTGTAATGGATCAACCATCTGTAGTAGGAAGAAAAACATATCTTCCTGTTAAAATAAATACTGCAGGGGTTATGCCAATAATATTCGCATCTATGATAATGGCTGTACCATCAGCTGTTATACCTTTAATTAAAGATGAAGCAAAAAGAGCATATTTATTAAATTTATTTGGACCTAAAGGATGGGCATACTTATTATTAACTATAGTTTTAATAGTATTATTTTCATTTTTCTATACTGCAATAGTATTTGATCCAGATAAAATAGCAGATAGCTTAAAACAAAGTGGAGGAAGTATACCTCTTAAGAGAGCAGGTAAAGAAACTTCTGAATTTTTAGAATATGTGGCTACAAGAATTACATTTGGAACTGCAATATTCTTAGCAATATTAGGTATTTTACCAAACGTTTGGTTTGGATATGTATTAAATATACCAGTAATGCTAGGAGGAACAAGCTTACTAATCTTAGTAGGAGTAGCAGTAGAATTAATTCAAAATATTGATTCACATATGGCAACACAAAAATATAAAGGGTTTAATAATATTAGAAGAAGAAGATAATCTTCTTCTTTTTTTATAATTATTTTTTTCTTTGATTTTCCTTATAATTTTTATTGACAAATCTTTTAAAATTTGGTAATATATCCTTAAAGGCATTGTATGTCAAAATTTTAAGGAGAAATGAGGAAAATAATATGAACAAAAAAACATTATTAGCATTATTAGGGATTTCAAGCTTAGCATTAGCTGCATCACCATTTGATTTCTCTAAAGCAGAACCATTTAAATTAGAAGCAGAAACTAAAGCTATAGTAGGAAACGTTATTGAAAAAGAATTCAATATTAAAACTACTACATTCGCTCACGAAAACAGATTAACTGTAGACTTATATGAATTTGCAAAAGTTACAGGAAAAGTTGCTTACGGAGCAGGAATGGGACAAGCTCAATTAATAGCAGATAAAACAGGAGCAGAAGTTGAATTAAACTTTAAAGAATATGGTAAATTTGATACAGCTATGTATGCAAGTAAAGATTTCACTGCAGGATATGAATACTCAACAAAAGTTAACAAAGTTAAAGTAACTGCAGACGCAAGATATGACTTAAGTGGAGAATTTAAACAACATGAAGTAACATTAGGTGCAAAATCTGAGTATATGGTAAATGATAAATTAGATGCATCAGCAAAAGTTAAATTAGGTTATGCTAAAACAAAAGGAGTAAATACACATACTGTTAAAACTGGAGTTGAAGGTACTGTAGAATATAGACCAACAACTAATTTAACATTAGGTGCAAAAGCTTCAGTAAACCCTACATTTACAATTAGCGAAAGTAAACTTTCATCAACAGTGATAACAAACAAATTATCAGGAGATGTAAAATATATTCCAGTAAAGAATTTAACATTAAAATCAAATGCTGAAGTTGAAGTTCCAGTAACTATTTCAAAAGATAATAATAATTTAAGTGTAATTGCAACTGTAAATGGTAAAGTAGGATCAAGTGTTGCTTATGATATTACTAAAGAATTACATAGAGTGGACTCTTTAGTTATTACACCAGCTTTAGAAACTAAGTTTTCTTATTCAGCATCACCTGTGTTAACAATAACACCATCAGTTAACTTAAAATATTCAATACTTAAAAATTTAGATTTCACATCTAAAGCTGCAGCAGAAGTTAAATTTGCAAATGATTCAAATAATAAATTTGGGTACAATTCAGTTGTGCCAGGAATTTCTGCAGGATTAAAATATACTTGGTAATAATAAATAATGGGCATTTAAATGCCCATTTTTATTACTCATATTTTTTAATTATCCATCTTTTTTTCCCTTTTTTACTATCTTCTAATTCTTCTGATATTAAAAATTTACCATATTTTCTTATAGTTAATATGTCATTTTTTTTTACTACCTTGTTTTTTTCCTTGCATACTTCATAATCTATTTGTACTAGTCCTGCTTCTATTAATTCTACTGCCTTATTTCTTGAGAGATTTGTAATATCTGAAACAAAATTATCTAATCTATTAGAACTAATATTAGATTTAATATCTTTATAATTATATGAAAAATTTTCTTTATTACTTATTTCTATTTTACATTCATTTTTCCCTATATGTTTTAAATTTTTTGTAATTACTTCTAATATACTATTAGAAACAATTATATATCCTACATTATTTTCAACAAAAATATCACCTATCATTTCTCTTTTGATATTAAGACCCATTAATGATCCAAGAAAATCTTTGTGAGTATACTCTCTAAATTTATTATTTATCCTTATTTCTAATATGCTATATTCAAATTCAGGTTCATATGGAGTAAAACATATCTGTTTTCTGTCATAACCTTTAGTATATGTGTATATATTGCCATAATTTTTACTCAGTTTTTTATAAATATTAGGGGTAACAAATATTTCAGTACATACACCTATTTCGTATTCTAAGGCCATATCTAAAGCGTTATAGACTTTAATTGCCATTTCATTATTACCGATTTTTCTTAAAAATTCTTCTTTATTTATTTTCACATTATCACCAAAGATATTTTAGCATAAAAAATATATATAGTAAAATTAAAATGAAAACAATTGCATATTATTAAAAATTAGTATTAAAACGTTTGCATTATATTGACATAATCTTTTTTCAAGTTATAATATATTAGTAAATATTAGGAGAGTGAGATTATGCAAAAGAAAAAAAATGCTATCATAGCATTTATGCTTTTAAGTTTTTTAGGTTATTCAAATTATACTAATGATGAAATTGATCAAAAAATCAATGAATTAAGAACAGAAATGCAAATGAACTATCTTAATAGAGCTAATGGAAGATATATTTTGCAAAGATATGATAATGGATTAGGTAATGATTTATCAAGAGCAAACAATTCTATAGCCTATGGTTTAGAAAATTCTATAAATGGTGATGAAAGCCTTGCACTAGGATATATTAACATACTTGGTGATAATAATATGAAATCGAATTATAGTTTAATTACTGGATATAGAAATAAGGTTTATGGTAGTAATAGTGCAGTAGTTGGAAGTAATATTAAAATAAATGAAGCAAAAAATTCTGAACATGGTCATGATATATTTGTATTAGGTTCTAATATTTCTGTGGAAGGATTTAAAGATGGAATAATTTTAGGTAATATGTCAGTAGGTAAAGAAAATGCATTATCTATAGGTAGTGAGATTAAAAAGAGAAAAATAGTATTCTTAAAAGATGGAGAAGTAAGTGAAGATAGTAGTGAAGCTATAACAGGGAAACAGTTATATACAGGAGAAAGTATTAATGTTGAAAAATGGAAGGAAAAATTAGGGATAGGAGAAAATTCTGTAGATAAACCTGAATTAGTAATACTTGACCAAAAAAAATCTAATCAAGCTGGTAATGATGTATGGAATGGTACTTCTAATGATTCTTTTGCATTAGGACATTATAATATTGTTGAAAAGAATATGGATAATAGTATTGCAAATAATACTTACATATTAGGTAGATCTAATACTACTTCTGGTTCTTTTAATCAAGTTATTGGATATAATAATAAGGTTAGTGGTAGTAATAGTACAGTTATAGGGAATAATAATATTGTTAATGAAGGTAAAAATTCAGAATATGGACATGATGTATATATTTTAGGTTCAAATATTAATGTTGAAAGTAATGTAAAGGATGCTATAATTTTAGGAAATGATTCTAAAGCGATTTCTAACGCTTTATCTATAGGAAAAATTGACAAAACTAGAAAAATAGTTTTTCTATCTAAAGGTGAAATTAGTGCTGAAAGTACAGAAGCTGTAAATGGTGCTCAGCTTTATGAGGAAAAAGAAGAAAGAAAAGAGCAAATAAAAGCATTAACTGATAATGATAAAAAAATAGAAAATAAAATTAAAAATTTAGAAACTAATAAGGCTGATAGAACTGAAGTTAAACAATTGATAGATGAAAAAGTAGATGGTCTTGTTTTTGAAAATTCAAATATGGAATTAAATAAAAAAGTACAGGAAATAAGGAAAGAAGTTACATCTGCTATAGCAATGGCAAATATTCCTAGTTTATTACCAGGTAGTAAATTTTCTATAGGTGCAGCTGTAGGGACTAATAAAGGAAATAGTGCATTTGCAATGGGTGTTAATGGGAAATTAGGTAATTTTGGATATAAGGCAAGTTTAGGAATTGCAGGTCATAAAAATGTTAGCTTTGGAGCAGGACTATCATATAGCTTTGGTAAAGAAGAAAAGGTAAATAAAGATTTAAATGAAAAGATAAATAAATTAGAACAAGAAATATTAGAATTAAAAAATATGTTGAAAAAATAATATAGGCCTCATTGGAGGCCTATTACCATATACTTAATCTTTTTTCTTTTTCTAGATACATTTTATCATCTTTATTAATACCAAATGCTGTGTAGAAATCATCAATATTTTTAGGTTGCATATTTGCACGTAATTCAGCTGGTGCATGAACATCTGTAGAAAGTAATAGGTTAGTGTATTCTGGTGTTGATTTAATAGCCCAAGATTTAGCCCAAGAAATAAAGAAATCTTGAATAGAATAATCTTCTAACTCTTTTAATGCATCAAGCGCACAACTTAATCCACCAAGATCAGCAATGTTTTCAGAAACAGTAAGTTTTCCATTAACAAAACCATCTTGATAAGGAATATTATCAAATTGTTCAACCATCTTTTCTGTTAATTTATTAAAGTTTTCAAAGTCTTCATCATCCCACCAATTATTTAGATTACCATCTTTATCAAATTTAGCTCCATTATTATCAAAGGCATGTGAAATTTCATGTGCTATTACTGCTCCTATAGAACCATAATTAGATGATTTATTTCTATTAAAATTATAGAAAGGTTCTTGTAATATAGCTGCAGGGAAGCATATTAAATTTAGTGTTGGATGATAATATGCATTTACAGTAGCAGGACTCATGGCCCATTTTTTTCTATCTACAACCTCGTTTATTTTCTTAAAATTATTTAGTAAAGAAACTCTTGTTATATTTAAATTATTATCAAAATATGAATGATCTTCTCTAACTATATATTTCTTATACTTTTCATCATATTCTTCGGGATATCCTATAAGTACATCCATACTTTCAAGCTTATTTATAGCTTGATCTATAGTATTTTTTTTAAGCCAAGTATTTTCTTTTAATCTTTTTTTGTATGTTAATATTATTTTGTTAACCATTTCTAATACATCTTTTTTTGCTTCATTACCAAAATATTTTTTTGCATAAAAATCACCTATAACACCAGAAAATATACTAGAAATATAGTTATAGCAGTATTTTTTGTTATCTAATGATTTTTCTTTTCCTAAAATATAGTTAGAATATTTTTCACCTAATAATCTTAAGTTTTCTGTTAATAAAGATGTGTTACTTAAAATATATCTAACTATCATCCAAGATTTCAATAATTCAAAAGTATTTTGATTGATAAATTGGTCAATGTTTTTAAAATAAACTGGTTCTGTAACTATTACATTATCTATTTTTTTGAATATTTTATTTATTACTTCATATATATTAATATTGTTACTATACTCTTTAAGTACATAAATATTCATAGGATTATATAGTTTTGAGTAATCAGTTCTTTCTGTAGAAGATTTAACATATTCAAAAAAAGATAAGTCATATTTTATTGCGTTATCTACATGTAATATGCTAGTTTCTTCATCAAAGAAATATTTTAATACTTCTACTGCCATTTCCCTATATTTTTCAAGAAATACTTCTTTTTTTTCTGTATAATATTGCTCCTTATTTGGTAATATAGTAGGAGCAACACTAAGGTATAAAGAGTGTTTGTTAGAATCTTTCATATCTATACTTACTATTGGGGAAAAAGGTAATGTATAACCATTACATATTAAGTGAAATAGTTTTGAATTAAGTGTATCAAAATTATCAATTTCTATTAAAAAATTTATCATTTTTTTTATTGGTTCTACACCATATTTGTCTCTTTGCTCTATATTTAATCCTTGCTTATATAACTTAAGGAAATTATTCATTTCTTTGCTTATTTCTTCATTTGAATTTGTTAAAAGTTTATCAATATCATTTAAAATAATATCCTCGGTTTTAAAATGTAATTCTGAGAAACTACTTATGCTAGTTCTACCTTCAGGTATAACGGCATTATCTAGCCACTTCTTATTAACTGCCATATATAGATTGTCTTTAAAATTTTCCATAATATCCTCCTAATTAATATGATTATACCATGAATATTAGACTTTGAAAAGTATAGAAAAATGTGGTAAAATATATTTGAGGTGATTATTATGAAAAAATATTTAGGTATAATGATATTAGCGTTTACAGCTATTTCGTGCACATCTTTAGACGAATATTTAAAAGATAGAAATTTAATTACACAAAATGATCATATTAAATATATTGAAATAAAAGAAAAAAAAGAAGAAAAGCCTGTCAAAAAAGAAGAAAAGAAAGTTGAAACAAAAAAACAAGAAATAGTTAAAGTAGAGAAGAAAACAGAGGTAGTAGAAAAGAAAGTAGACCCCCAAAAAAATGTAGTAAATCCTAAAAATGCAAAAACAAATGCAGAAGTTAAATCAACTATAATTAAGTCAGAAAACCCAGTTAAAGAAGTAAAAAAAGAAGAAAAGAAAGTGGTAGAGAATAAGGTAGTTGAAAAAAAAGAAGTTGTTGAAGTTAAAGTAAGTAATACTAAAATTGAAGAAACTGTAGTTAAGTTTGATGATACAGATTTAAAAATAGTTAAATTTATAGCAGAACAAGTTGTGGAAAATGAAGAACAAATTAAACGTAAAACTGTTGAAAGTATACAAAGATTAGAAGAAAAAGGATATAAGTATTCTGCAAGAGAATTTTTAGCTAAAGCTTATGATAATATTAAAAAGACTAATGTTAATTCATATATTTTGGCTGCAGCGAGAGTTATGAATAATATAGAAAGAGAAGGAAGATAATGAGGCTTGATAAATTTTTAAAAGTTACTAGAGTTGTAAAGAGAAGAACCATAGCTAATGAATTATGTGATTCTGGGAATGTTAAAGTTAATGGTGATGTAAAAAAAGCTCTTTATTCAGTAAAAGAAGGAGATAAAATAGATATTAAATTCTATAATAGAAACTTTGTAGTTAATGTATTAAAATTACCACCTGAATCATTAAGAAAAGAAGATATAGATAGTTATATAACTGTTGAAGAAATAAAAAATGCATAATTTATGTTATGCATTTTTTATTTTATAGTAAACCTTATACTATTGTTATTAAATATATTTAGTGTATATACCAGGTTGTTATCATATACTAAAGTAACTCTATCTTTGTTATTTTTAAGTTCTTTAAACATATTAAGTATAATAGACTTAGCTTCAACAGATTTAATATCGTTATCTGAAATTTCTATCAATAGATAAATTATTTCAGTAATATCTTCAAAATTTTCCTTGCTAGCATTAGAAAAATTAAAAATTAATTGTGTGACCTCAAAGTCGTTATACTCTATTATGAAATATGACTCAGTATATCCGAATATTTGAGAATAAAAATATATATTTGAATCCACTTCTTTGTTAGTGAATTTACTTATCTCGAATTTCGTTGATTTATATTTTTTATCAAAATCTTCTATTACATCATCAAGTAGCTTGTTTTTAAATATATTCTTATTAACACTTTCTATAGGAATAGTGTATTTTTTTGTTGAAATTACATATCTATTTAAAACAAATATCATGCTTAGAAGAAGTAATAATACTATTAAAAATCTAAGTTTATTATTCAAAATATCACCTCTCAATTTATTTTATCATTTTAGTATTTTTTTATCAATAAAAATATACAAATAAATCACGCTTAAATTATTTAAAAAGCTAGTAAAAATCAATAAAATGTGATATAATTAAGATAATAAAATAATTAAAATTGGAGGGAATATGTCAGAGAAAAATTATGGTGGAGAAAGCATCACAGTCTTAGAAGGTCTAGATGCTGTTAGAGTTAGACCAGGAATGTATATAGGGACTACTTCTTCAAGAGGATTACATCACTTAGTATGGGAAATAGTAGATAATAGTATAGATGAAGCTCTTGCAGGAGTTTGTGACACTATAACAGTTAGAATGCTTCCAGATTCAGAAATAGAAATATCAGATAATGGTAGGGGTATACCTACCGAGATGCATAAATCAGGAAAATCAACTCTGGAAGTAGTAATGACAGTATTACATGCTGGAGGTAAATTTGATAATTCAAACTATCAATTTTCAGGAGGATTACATGGAGTTGGAGTATCTGTAGTTAATGCCTTATCTGAAAAACTTGAAGCTACTGTAACAAGAGATGGGAAAGTAGTAAGACAAATATTTTCAAAAGGTAATGCTATAACTGAAGCTTTAGAAATAGGAAAAGCACCTGCTAAAGCACATGGTACTACTATAAAATTTAAGCCTGATGCAACGATTTTTGAAACTATATTGTTTGATTATGATGTATTACAAAGAAGGCTTAAGGAACTTGCCTACTTAAATCAAGGAATAAAAATAATATTAATTGATGAAAGAAAACCAGATAAAGTAAAAGAAGAAACTTTCCATTTTGAAGGTGGTATAGTTGATTTCGTTACAGAACTTGTTGGTAATGATAAAATAATAGATGAAGTAATATATATGAAAGAAAAAGTTATGCTTAGTGAGGGAGAAGTAGATGATGAAGGTAATCCTATCCCTGATAAATATTCTGAAGTAGAAATTGCTTTGATATATAAGAACTCACAATCTACAGTAGAGTATTCATTTGTTAATAATATTAATACTTCAGATGGTGGAACGCACGTATCTGGATTAAGAAGTGCTTTAACTAGAACTATTAATGACTTAGCTAAGGAAGCTAATAGTAAAAATGAATTCAAGGGAGAAGATGTAAGAGAAGGTTTAGTATATGTTTTAAGCTTAAAATTCCCTGAACCTCAATTTGAATCACAAACTAAGGCTAAATTAGGTTCATCTGAAGCTACAAGTATAGTTTCAGGTGTAGTAGGTAATAAACTTAAAATGTATTTAGAAGATCATCCTAAAGACTGTAAAGTAATTATAGATAAAATAGCTATATCAAAACAAGCTAGGGAAGCTGCAAAAAGAGCTAGAGATTTAGTAACTAAGAAAAATGAATTCAGTTTAGGTGGTCTTCCAGGTAAACTTGCAGATTGTCAATCAAAAGACCCTGAAGTTTCAGAAATATTCATAGTCGAAGGAGATTCAGCTGGTGGTTCTGCAAAACAAGGAAGATTTAAAGAATTCCAAGCTATATTACCATTACGTGGTAAGATACTAAATGTTGAAAAAGCAAATGAACATAAAATACTTGAAAATTCAGAAATAAAAGCTATGATTACTGCTTTTGGTGCTGGTTTTGGAGATAAGTTTGACATAGAAAAATTAAGATATCATAAGATAATAATAATGACAGATGCCGATGTTGATGGTGCTCATATTAGAACACTTATGCTTACTTTCTTCTATAGATATTTAAGAGAATTAATTAATAATGGACATATATATATTGCACAGCCACCTTTATATAAAGTTACAACTAAGAGTGGTAAGAAAGAACAAATTAAATATGCATATTCTGATGAGCAATTAAAAAACATTACTAGAGTGCTTGATGAAAAATTAGGTGTAGATAATAATGGTAAAAATAGATACAATGTTCAAAGATATAAAGGGTTAGGAGAAATGAATCCAGACCAGTTAAAAGAAACAACTATGGACCCAGATATTAGAACTTTATTAAAAGTTACTTTAGAAGATGCACAATATGCAGATAAGATGTTCTCTATACTAATGGGAGATAAAGTAGAACCAAGAAGAGAATTTATTGAAGAACATGCAAATTATGTTAGAAATTTAGATATTTAAGGAGGCTATAATGGCAGATATATTTGATAAAGAAGATGAAATATTAGAAGAAGATATAGATTCAACGCTAGACCAAGATAGCCAAAGTGCTATAGAAGCTGTTATGAAAAAAACAGAGATGTCTAATGAAGAATTGATATATATAGAAGACGAAATAAAAGCATCATATTTAGATTATTCTATGAGTGTTATTGTTTCAAGGGCCTTACCAGATGTAAGAGATGGATTAAAGCCAGTTCATAGAAGAATACTTTATGCTATGGATGAATTAAAAATGAATCATAATAGTCCATATAAGAAATCAGCAAGACTAGTAGGGGAAGTATTAGGTAAGTATCACCCACATGGAGATAGTGCAGTTTACAACTCTATGGTAAGAATGGCTCAAGATTTTAATACTAGATATATGTTAGTAGATGGACATGGAAACTTTGGATCTATAGATGGAGATAGTGCTGCGGCAATGAGATATACTGAGGCAAGAATGTCTAAGATTGCTGAAGAAATGCTTGTGGATATTAATAAGGACACTATAGACTGGAGAAAGAACTTTGATGAAAGTTTAGATGAACCAACTGTATTACCTGCTAAATTACCTAACCTATTATTAAATGGTACTACAGGTATAGCAGTAGGTATGGCAACTAATATACCACCTCATAATTTAGGAGAGGTTGCAGATGGTATAGTTGCACTAATAGATAATAGAGATATTAGTATAGATGAATTAATTACTCATATCAAAGGACCTGATTTTCCTACTGGAGGTATAATATATGGAAAATCTGGTATTTATTCAGCATATAAGACAGGTAGAGGAAAAGTAAGAGTAAGTGCAAGAACTGAAATTGTTACTGATAAAAAAGGAAAGCAAAGTATAGTAATTACAGAACTTCCTTATCAAGTTAATAAGTCTAACCTTATTAAAAGAATAGGTGAACTTGTTAAAGATAAGATAATTACAGGTATTTCTGATTTAGCTGACCTTTCTAACTTAGAAGGAATAAGAATAGTTATAGATATTAAAAGGGGAGAAGAAGCTGAGATAGTATTAAATAAATTACTTAAATTTACAGATCTTCAAACTACTTTTGGTATCATAATGCTTGCTTTAGTAAATAACGCTCCTAAAGTACTTAATTTAAAAGAAATATTAGAAAAATATCTAGAACATAGATATGATGTAATTACAAGAAAGACAATATTTGATTTAAATAAGGCTAAAGATAGAGCACATATATTAGAAGGATTAAGAAAAGCACTAGATCATATAGATGAAATAATAAAGACTATTAGAGGAAGTAAAACTAGAGCTTTAGCTAAAGAATCTTTAATAGAAAAATTTGCATTTACTGAAATACAAGCAGATGCAATACTTGATATGAGATTGCATAGATTAACAGGACTTGCAAGAGAAGAAATAGATGCAGAATATGAAAAATTAATGCTATTTATTAAAGATCTTGAAGATATACTTGCAAAAGATGAAAGAAAATATGTTATCATAAAAGAAGAAGTTTTAGAATTAAAACAAAAATATGGAGATGTTAGAAGAACTGATATAGAAAATGATAGATTTGAAATTAATATTGAAGACCTAATTAAAAATGAAGATGTTATAGTAACAATTACTAAGAGAGGATATGCAAAACGTATGTCACTTGATAGCTATAAATCTCAAAAAAGAGGTGGAAAAGGAGTTTCAAATACAACTACTATAGAAGATGATGTATTAAAAGATCTATTTACTGCTAAAACACTAGATACTTTAATGGTATTTAGTGATAAAGGTAAGGTATATTCTATAAAAGTTTATGAAATACCTGAAGTAAGTAAGCAAGCTAGAGGTAAGTTAATAGGTAATATTATTGAACTTGATGAAAATGAAAAGATTTCTGTAATTATTCCTGTTGATGAAATAGAAAATGATAATAGAGATTTAATTTTCATTACTAGAAATGGTATAGCTAAGAAAACTAAGATAGCTGAGTTTAAAACTATAAACAGAAATGGTAAAATAGCAATTTCATTTAAGGATGATGAAGATGAAGTTAAATTTGTTGGAATTACATCTGGTAGTGAAAAAGATGAAATCTTTATTTCTACTAAAGGTGGAATGGCAGTAAGATTTAAAGAAGAAGACATACGTTCTATGGGAAGAACTGCAGCTGGAGTTAGAGCTATTAAGTTAAATGAAGGTGATGAAGTTGTTTCTGCTGATGTAATTTATACAGATAATAATGTTGAACAAATGAGTGTATTAAGTGTTACTTCACTTGGTATAGGTAAGAAGACATATTTATCTGAATATAATACGATTAAAAGAGGTGGAAAAGGAGTTAAAAACTACAATCTAGAAAGAAGAAGTAAAGAAGAAAGTGAAAATCACTTTGTTGTTTACTCAACTATTATAGATCCTAGTGATGAAAATTCAGAAAATATGGAACTTGTTGCTATTTCAACTACAGGTACTGTAATACGTATCAAGATTAAAGATTTACCTGTTGTAGGAAGAAATAGTAAAGGTGTTAAAATACAGTCTCTGAAATATAAGGAATATTTAGTTTCTGCTGATAGAGTAGCAGCTGAAACTACAGACGAAGAAGAAATAGTAGAAGAATAGGAGTGATGGTATGAATATGAAAAGATTTTTGTTTTTATTAACAAATGAGGTAGAAATAAATGAGTTTTTAAAATTATCTAAATCTTTGGATGAAAAATACCCACATATAGAAAAAGATGTAGTATACATTAAAGATATTATGAAATATGATATTTTTCCATTAACTATACAAGGTATGGGTGTTAGTGCTAATACTAATCTATTAATAGAGGACTATTTAAAATTAGAAGACGATGTATTTGAAAAATACAAAGAAAAATTATCTGAAGGTAACTTTAGAAAAATATATTCACTTGAGGGCGAAATAGTAGAAGTAGCAATGGAAGAATTAAAAGCTTATGATCTATTAGTTGTATGTAGAACTGAAAATGGAACTATTAGTGATAATTTACATTCTTTATTAAAACAGCACTATAAACCTATGTTAATATTATCTATAACTGATAAAGAATATTCATTTGACAATGTTCTTATGTTAAATGATGGTGGATTTATGGTAAATAGAACTGTATATGATTATTTTGACACATTTGGAGTTCGTGATATAGATGTATTAAGAGTTAATGTAGAAGATAGAAATAGATTAACTGAAAGATTTGGTTCAAATTGTAATATTATAGACAGAACTGGAGATGAAGTATCTATAATACTTTCTGAAGTTCCTAAATATGACTTAATATTAATGGGTGTATTAAAATACTCTATAATCTTTGAAAGATTAACAGGGCAAGTAGGTCTTAAAGTATTTGAAAAAACTGAAACACCTATATATATGGGGTGATGACATGAAAGTTCTTTTATGTTCAGATTCTCATACAGATTTAAAATATTTTTATGAAGTAATAACTAAAGAAAAACCTGAATTAATAATATTTGCAGGTGATCATAGTATAGATGCTATAGAAATGTCATATGCAGTCGATATACCATTTCATATAGTAAAGGGAAACTGTGATTATTTTGATGATGAAACTAAAGAAACACTAGAGTTAGAAATAGAGTCTATGGGTAAAGTAATACTTACCCATGGACATTTATTTGGAGTAAAATCTAATATGAATAAAATATATGAGTTTGGAAGTCAAAAAAATGCTAATTATGTAATTTTTGGCCATACACACATACAACATAGAAGTGAATTTAATAATACTATATATATTAACCCAGGAGCTATAGTAAATCATGAATATGCAATTATAGAAAATGGTACTTTAGAATTTAAGGGAGGAAAAAAATGAGTAATGTAGTAAAACCACGTAAAATTTTTGAAACTGTAATGCTGTGGTTATTATCATTTTGTCTATTAATAAACCTATTATTATTAGCAAAAGTTGGAGATATTTTCTACAAACTTAAAGGTAAAATAACAAGTCAAACAGATTTTGTTACTTTGGTTAAGAAATTGTCTGTTATGACAGAAGATTTAAAAGCCTTGGAAGTTTTTGCAACTATATATAGGACTTTCTTACTATTTCTATTAATTACATTTGCTTTTTTCATAATTTTTAGAATAGTAAAAAAACAATATGATAGATTGTTAAAAGGGTCAACAGTAATGATATGGGTTACAAGTATGGCATCAATTTATTATGTATATAGTACTAAAGATATTTTTTATGCCTTAAAAAGTATCACTGAAAGAAAATATGAACAAGGAATTCCAGCAGCACTTTATCTTATGGGTAGAATACAATACATTTTAGATGTTAAATATATTATACAAGTTTTAACAATAATACTTTTAGTATCTACTTCACTTGCAATAATACTTAATGTTAGAACTCTTGTAGGTAAAGAAGATAAGGCTATATGGAAAAAATTAAATATAAGTATATTTAGTTTATGTATGATATTGATTTCTAGTTTAGTAGCTTGGAATATATATATAAAATATGATAATAAAGTATATAAACCATTTGAATATATGGTAAAAAATTATACACACAAAGGTGATAAAATTTATCTTTTTGGTAGTGTAAATATGAGAAAGGTAAATGAAAAAAATCTTGATCCTGTTTTCAGAAATCTATATTTAACAGGTACTAACTTTGAAATAGAAAGACCAGAGGAAGAATTAATTAAAGGTGAAACAAGAAATGTTAAAGTTAGCTTTAATGTTGAAGATAAAGAGTTTCTGAATTTAAAAACTGGTAAAATAGAAGAAACAATAACTATTAATAATGTACCTGAAATAGTTAAATCTATAGATGAAATAAATAGTAAAACAGTATATGAATATTTAGCTAAATATGATGAAAGATATTCAAAATATAGTTTAAATGATGAATTAACTGGTATTTATGAAGGGAATGCTATAGATAATAATAAGGAATATTATTTAATACAAAAGATAAAGTATGATGAATTAAGTTTTACAGATATTGCACAATTTGAAGAAAATGATGAAATATATAAGCTTATATATCTAGGAGTAATTTATAGAAATAATAAGTCAGTAGTAGGACTAGAAGGATTAAACTTAAAACAAGGGACACAATTATTTAAAAATAAGGAAGAATTAATTAATTTACTAAAAGAATATAAAATAGAGAAAGTTAAGTAGTTGGAGGAAAAATGTTAGATAAATTAAAACTGATTAAAGAAAAAGCTTTATCAGATATTGAAAAATTAGATTCTGTACAAGACTTTAATGATTTAAAAGTTAAATACTTAGGTAAAAAAGGTGAATTTACAGCTATAATGAAAGAAATGGGTAATATAGTAGCTGAAAAAAGAAAAGAATTTGGAGCACTTGCAAATGAAGTAAAAAACGAACTACAAGAGAAATTTGATGATAAGTTTACAAAATTAAAGGAAGAGGCTAAAAAAATAAAATTAGAATTTGAAACTTTAGATATTTCATTGCCAGGTAAATCACTTGAAAAATCAAGTTTACATCCACTTACAAAAACTTTAATTGAAATAAAAGAAATAGTAAGTGAAATGGGATTTGATATAGTAGACGGGCCTGAAGTAGAAAGTACTTATTTAAATTTTGATGCATTAAATATTCCAAAGACTCACCCATCAAGAGAATTAACTGACACTTTCTATATTACAGATGATGTAATACTTAGAACACAAACATCACCTGTACAAATTAGATATATGAGAGAACATAAACCTCCTTTTAAAATGATATCTATAGGTAAAGTATATAGACCAGATTATGATGTATCTCATACTCCTATGTTCCATCAAGTTGAAGGACTTATGGTTGGTAAAGATGTAAGTTTTTCTAACTTTAAAGCTATGCTTGAAAGTATAGTACAAAGAATATTTGGAGCGGATAGAAATGTAAGATTCAGACCTCACTTTTTCCCATTTACTGAGCCTAGTGCTGAAATGGATGTTGAATGTGGAGTTTGTAGAGGTAAAGGATGTAGATTATGTAAAAATACTGGATGGCTAGAAATATTAGGTTCTGGTATGGTAAATATTAAAGTATTAGAATCTGCGGGAATAGATGGAGAAGTATATCAAGGTTTTGCATTTGGACTTGGAGTAGAAAGAATTACTATGCTTAAATATGGTATAGATGATTTAAGAGCATTCTTTGAAAATGATATTAGATTTTTAGAACAATTTTAAGTGGAGGAAATATGTTAATTTCATTAAATTGGTTAAGAGAATATATAGATCTTGACAAAAATATAGATATAAAGGAATTAGAAAATGCCTTAACTATGATAGGGCAAGAAGTAGAGAAAATAGAAAAGCAAGGAGAGCACTTAACTAAAGTATTAACTGCTAAGGTTTTAGAAAAAGTTCCTCATCCAAATTCTGATCACATAAGTATATGCCAAGTTGACAATGGAACTGAGGTATTACAAGTATTATGTGGAGCACCTAATCATAAAGTTGGAGATATAGTTGCTATGGCTCAAATTGGTGCAGAACTTGAAGAAGGATTTGTAATTAAAAAAGCTAAAATCAGAGGAGAAGAATCAAATGGAATGCTTTGCTCTGAAACTGAAATGAAAATAGGAAAAGATCATGATGGAATAATGATATTACCACAAGATACTAAACTTGGTATTCCTATGAATGAATATTTAGGTTTAGATGACATAGTATTTGAATTAGAAATAACACCTAATAGACCTGATTGTCTTTCTCATTTAGGTATAGCAAGAGAACTTGCTGCATATTACTCAAAAGTATTAAAAGTTCCTACAAATGAAGTAGTAGTAGAAGGAAAAGAAAATGTTGAAATATCTATAGAAGAAGGTTTATCTAATAGATATTTAGCTAGAGTAATTAAAGGTGTTAAAGTAGGAGAAAGTCCTAAATGGTTAAAAAATAGATTAGAAGCTGTAGGAATTAGAAGTATAAACAACATAGTGGATATTTCTAATTATGTAATGATGGAAACTAATCAACCTAACCATATATTTGACTTTAACAAATTTAATTCAAATAAGGTTACTGTTTCAAGAGCTAAAAATGAAGAGGTTTTCGTAACTCTAGATGAAAAAGAAAGAATATTAGATAATGAAGATATAGTTATTACAAATGGTGAAAAAACTGTTGCACTTGCTGGTGTAATGGGTGGGACTGAAGTAGAAGTTGATGATAATACCACTGATATTTTAATAGAAGTAGCCCATTTTGATAATATTATGGTTAGAAAAACTAATAGGAAATTTGCATTATCTACTGAATCTGCATATAGATTTGAAAGAGCAGTTAATACAGAAAATATGGAATATGTATTAGATAGAATTTCTAGTTTAGTTAAGGAATTAGCTGGAGGAACTATATGCAATATTAATGATAATTATCCTGTTAAACCTGAAACTAAAACTACTACACTTTCTATACCAAGACTATATAGATTTGTTGGTAAAGAGATAGAAAAAGATAAAATAATAGACATCTTTGAAAAATTAGAAGTAAAAGTAGAAGATAAAGGAGAAGAACTATTATTAATTGCACCTTCTCATAGACAAGATTTAGTAAATCAATTTGACTATTTTGAAGAAGTAATACGTATGGTAGGATTTGATAGTATAGAAAATGTAATGCCAACTATTAAATTAAGTAAGGATAGATTGGAAGATACTACTAAATTTGTAACTGATATTAAGAAAATTACTTCTAATTTAGGATTAAGAGAAGTAATAAATTACAGCTTTATTCCTAAAAATGCATTAGAAAAAGTGTTGTTTGAAATATCTAGTGAAAATGTTATAGAAATAAAAAACCCTATAGTAGAAGAATTTAGTATTTTAAGACCAACACTTATGTACTCTCTAATAAAAAATGTTAGAGATAATGTAAATAGAGGAGCTGCTGACATAAGATTCTTTGAAGTAAGTAAAAGATTTACTAAAGAAAATGTACAAAAAGTTGATGAAAAGGCAGTAGAATTAGGTCAAATGCAAGTATTTGAAAAAGAAACTCTAGCATTAGTACTTTCAGGAAGTAAAATTAAAAATATATGGAATGCAAAACCAGAAAATTATGACTTCTATGATATGAAAGGTGTTGTTGAAGCATTATTTGAAAAAATAGGATTTAATAAATACCAAATTAGAAGAAGCTCTAATAAGGCTTATCATCCAGGTAGAAGTGTAGATGTATTTGTTGGTAAGGAATTAGTTGCAACATATGGAGAGTTACATCCTGATGTATTAGAAAATATGGATGCAGAAAAATGTAACATACTTTATGCAGAAGTATATTTAGATCTAATTAAAAAATATATTTCAAATAATGTTAAGTATAAAGGACTAAGTAAATACCAATCAGTTCCAAGGGATATAGCTATAGTAGTTAATGAAAATGTATTAGTAGGAGAAATGCTTAAGACTATAGAAAAAGCAGATAAATTAATAGAAAAAGTTGAATTATTTGATATATATCAAGGACTTGGAATTGAAAAAGGATATAAGTCTGTTGCTATAAGTATAGTAATGAGAGATGATAATAAAACTCTAGAAGAAAAAGATATAGTTGAAGTTATGAATAAAATAATAAATAAATTAACTAAAGATTTTGGAGCTACATTAAGAGTATAATGAAATATTGTGTATTTTTAAATGGAGAGTATCCAGAATTTACAAAGTATCATTTAGAGTTATTAAAAGATAGAATAATATATTGTGCAGATGGGGGAACTAACTTTGCTTATAAGCAGGGGATAGTTCCTCATACTATAGTAGGAGATTTAGATTCAATTAGTCCAGAAGTTCTTAGTTATTATAAAAATAAGGGTGTTAAAATACATGATTATTCAAGTGATAAAGATTATACTGATTTTGGTATAGCCTTATTACATATTTGTGGGTTTGATAAAGTTGGTATGAATGATAGATTTCAAAGAGAAGAAATAGATTTTTATCAAGAAAAAGATGTGTTAGTATTTGGCGCTACTGGCGGAAGAATGGATATGTCTATAGGTAATGCTAAATTACTGGCTAAAAATAAAAATATGAAGTATATTAGTCATAAAAATGAATTAATGTATTATGTTGATAAGGAAGATATTATTAAAAATATGTCAGGTAAAAAATTTTCTTTGATACCTTTATCTGATTTAAAAGAATTAACTCTTGAAGGATTTGTATATAATCTTAAGGATAAAGATATATCAAGAGATATGTCTCTTGTTAGTAATATTATTAAAGAAGATGTTGCAACAGTAAATGCAAAAAGTGGAGATATGTTAATAATTATAAAGATATAAGAAGAAACATTTGAAAATTTGGATTCTTTGTAATTAATGGGTGGATGAGAAAAAATAGAATTGTGTAAAATAATTTTTTAGTGATATAAAATGCCCTTTCAAAAAATGTTTTAACAATAAAAGGAGAATCCTAATTTTTTAGTATTCTCCATTTTTTTGTTATCTAAAGTTAATAATTATACTATTTTCAACTAGGTATGCACTTTTAACATCTTTAGGATATCTATAGCTGTATATTTCAGTATTGTCTAAAGTTGCATACACAACAGCATTAGTAATTTGTTTTATTACTTCATCTTGTATATTACCTTTTACTTCTTTAACTCTTACATTTTTAGTATAAATTTTACCATCTTGAACTCTAATATCACTTTCTAAATGAACTATTGCAGTTTGTGATGTTTTACCAAATAAAGCACCAACTACAGAACTAGTTTCAGCTGAAAGAATAATGTTTAATCTATAGTCTTTTACATATACATCTCTGATAGTAATTTCACCTTTTGCAAGGAATAAGTCTATTCTATTATCCACCTTCTGTGCTAAGTTTGCACGAATTTCACTGTTTGGAACACGGTAATCAGTAACATTTAACATAGTACATGAAAACATCGTGAAACCAAATAAAATTGCCATTAAAAATTTTTTCATATTATATCACTCCTTTTTTATTAAAAACTAAATTTTGATCCTATACCTAGAGTAAAATATTGAGGATAACCTGCACTTATTTCACTAGTGAATCTATTTTTGTAAGTAAATCCGAATTTTGCTTTTACAGAAAATTTATTTATAGATTTATCATTTACAATATAATGATAAGAACCTAAAGAAGCACCAGTATATAATTTGTAGTCATCTTTAATTTTTCCACTTACTTCAGTTAAAATAAATGGTGAAATGAAAGGATGTATATTTTTAACTGATTTAATATATGTATTTTTCTCTAGCTCTAATTTTTCTTTTTCTTCACCATTTGAAGATGATATTTTTTCTTCATAATCTTTTACTTTATCTTCAAATTTTTTTTCTTCTTCATTACTTAATATTTTTTTACTTATACCACCTAGTAATCCAGTACCTAGATTTACATTTATAGGATATTTTTTTATTCTTATTACTTTAGATAATGAAAGTTCAATACCTCCATCTAAAGAAGTATTGTTCATTTCTGTACTTTGAAATCCACTTATACTTCCTTGGCCTAGTACTTTAACTTCTGTCTCTGATAGGCTAAAAATAGATGTAAAAATGAATAAAATTAAAAACTTTTTCATAATATCAACAACCTTTATTTAAATTCTAAACTATTAACTTTTTCACCATCAACATTTACAAGATCATACATAGCTCCAGTTGATTTATCAATTAAATGTCCTCCTGGAACAAAAATATTTCCAACTATATATGCTAATACATTTGTTTTAGGTAATATTGCTACAGTTTTATCTCCTGATGTTATAAAATATTTTGCACCTACACCTGATTGGTTATCTATTCTTTTTAAGTTTACAAATAAAGTTCCTTTACCCTTTTTTAATACATTACCTTTTTCATCTTTAACTATAATTTCTTTTCCTGAATTAGATCTAATATCTAATGGTTGATGTAAACCATTAACTATACTTGAACAACTAGTTAAAGCAAAAATTGTAGAAATTAATATTAGTGATTTTTTCATTTTTTATTTACCTTTCTAAGTGCTGAAATAATTCTGTCAAAATTCTTTTCTAAGTCTTTTTCAAAAGTATCTTTTGCATACTTACCATTAGTCATGTGCAGCAATTGTTCAACTACTACTCCAGTTTCTTTTTGAATTGCCTTTGTGTAAGGAGAACTTGCACCATCAGATTCAAAAAGTATATCAATTTTATATTTCTTTATTAAATCTATAGCTATTTTTAAATCATTTGCACTAGGTTTATTATGATTTTTAGGTTCTATAACTACTCCAACCTTTATTCCTAATTCACCAAGTATATAGTCATAACCACCGTGAGTTGTTGCTACAGTAAGATTTTTACCTTTTCTTAATTCAGCTATTTCTTTTATTTTTTTTGATTTAATATTAGATAATTTTTTACTATAATCTCTTGCATTTTTTAAAAAATAACTTCCATTTGCACTATCTAGTTTAGCTAATTCTTTTGCTATAGTATTTATTTGTTGAATTGAAGCTTGTGTAGATATAAATGTATGAGTATTAACTGATTTATTGCTTCCACGTTCACCTGAAACAGGAAGAAGTGAAACATTTTTATTTGAATTAATAATTACTATTTTCTTATTATTAGATGCCTTAACAAGATTATACATATAATCATCTATGCCTGTACCATTAATAATTATTACATCTAAATTAGCAATTTTTTTTACTTCATCTGGTGATGGTTGATATGCATGTACATCTACATCTGCAGGTAAAATTTGTATAACTTCTGCCCTTTCACCTACAATATTTGAAGTAAATGAATAATAAGGTAGCATACTTACTCCTATTTTAAGCTTTGCTAAAGACACATTACTTATTAATAATAGTAACATAATTAATTTAAAAACTATTTTCTTCATTATACCTCCGTTCTATGTTAAATTATATCATTATTCAATACATATTTCAATAAGGTAATAATTTTAGACTATGTAAAATTTTTTTCAAACAAGTTAAAGAAATTGAAATTATTTTTTCATAATTACCTTGCTTTTTTTTTTGAATAGAGGTAAAATAAATATAGAACAAAAATAGGAGGCACTATATGATAATCAAAAATGCAAAAATATTTGATGGGGATAAATTTATTCCTGAAAATGTTGTAATATTAAATGGAGATAAAATTGAAAAAATTACAACTGTATCTGAACTTACTGAAGATTTAATGTCTAAACATGAAGTAGTGGATATAGATGGTAAAGTACTATCACCTGGTTTCATCGATTTACAATTAAATGGTTGTGGTGGAGTATTATTTAATGATGAAATTACAGTTGAAACTTTAAAAATAATGAACGAAACAAATAAAAAATATGGTTGTACTTCATTTTTACCTACATTAATTACATCACCTGATGAAAAGATTCTTAAAGCTTTAAAATTAATCGATGAAATTAAAGATACAAAAGAAGAAATAGGTGTATTAGGATTACATATTGAAGGGCCATATATTAGTGTAGAAAAAAAAGGTGTACATAGACCAGACTATATTAGAGTATTAAGTGATGAAATGATAGAAGAAATATCTAAAAGAGGTTATGAAGGTGTTAAAATAATTACTATAGCACCAGAAAATGCACTAGTTAAGCATTTAAAATCTTTAAAAGATAGTAAGATTAATATAGCTTTAGGACACACTAATGCAACATATGCACAAATAGAAGAAAAAGCTGAATATTTTACTCATGCTACACATTTTTTTAATGCAATGCGTCCTTTTGATTCAAGAGAGCCTGGGGTAATAGGTTATTTATTAGATAAGAAAAACATACAATGTGGAATAATTGTTGATGGATTACATGCAAGCTTTCCATCAGTAAGGGTGGTTAAGGAAGTAATGAAATCAAACATGTATGTTGTAACAGATGCTGTTGCTCCTATGGGAACTGATATGCCAGAATTTATTTTTGAAGGCCACTTAGTTCGTCATGAAAATGGTAAATGTTGGGATCCTAAGACAGGATCACTTGGTGGGGCAGCAATAGATATGATGTCAAGTGTTAAAAACCTAATTAAAGAAGTAAAAATAAGTGAAGAAGAAGCATTACGTATGGCAACATCTTATCCGGCTAAAGCTGTTCAAGTTGAAGATAGATATGGATATATTAAAGAAGGATATATTGCAGATTTAACTTACTATAATGAAAACTATATAGTAGAAGGAACTATTGCAAAAGGTAAATTACAAAGATATTAAGGGGCTTAAGCTCCTTTTTATTTTTCTATAGGAAATTATAACTCTAATAAAGTGTGTATATTTTTATTAATTCAAATAATTGAATAATTATAATGATATAAAAAGAATGCACTTTATATATTCAAGTAGCACAAAATTACCTATTTGAATAATAGGCCATTAGGGTTATAGAATTTATGAATAGGTCGGCCAAAAGCACTACTTACAAGAAGTTCATAAGCTTCAAGATAAATATTACAATTAGGACACATAAAAGGATCAAATTCCCAAATAGCTTTAAAGTTCTTTCTAAAAAGTGAAGGAACTTTTTTAAGTTCAATTTTAAATAAAGCAAGAGCTGATTTTAACTTATCAGATTTTCTTCTAGCATAGAAACCAAATCTATTAATC
>NZ_LOHX01000142.1 GCF_001559775.1 Streptobacillus felis
CATAGCAAAACCTTAACCAACCTCTAAAAACATATCTAAGTAATTCTCACCATTACAAAAAGCATGTACATCTTTTAAATATATGTCTAATTTTTGGCAAAAAACTTCTAATACTTTTGCCTTAATTATTCCTTTTTTAATTAAATCATATAAAAATATACCGAATCTATCCTGAGTACGTTTATCGTTAAAACAACTTTTTTAAAGAAATTAATGTATATTATCTAATTCTTTTTTATCCTTAGTACTTATCATTAGTTTTATATTAT
>NZ_LOHX01000143.1 GCF_001559775.1 Streptobacillus felis
TTAACTTAGTAAATTCAAATGGGAATCCATATGTATCATATAGTTTAAATGATACTTCACTAGATAATTTAGTTTTATTTTCTTTTTTACATTTTTCTATTTCTTCAAATAAGATTTCAGTACCAGATTTTAAAGTTCTAGAGAATTTATCTTCTTCAGATTTAATGATGTTTTTAATATATTCTCTTTTTTGCTCTAATTCTGGTTATGCTTCCTTCATATTTTCATTAACAGTATCTACTATTTCATGTAAGAAAGGAAGAGAGTTATAAAAAATAACACGGTTCTCAACTGCACCTGCACCGTATGCGCTTCTAATTAATTTTTTAAGGATGTATCCAAGTCCTTCATTTGATGGTAAAACACCATCACAAATTAAAAATGTTGATGCTCGAAGATGGTCTCCAATCATTTTTACTGAAACAGAAATTTTCTCTTCTTTATTATCTAATGTATTTTTAATATTTTCAATAATTGGAGTAAATAAGTCAGTTTCAA
>NZ_LOHX01000144.1 GCF_001559775.1 Streptobacillus felis
CTTCCGATCTAAATAAAAAGAAATGAAAGAAATTTTTCTTTACACAAAGAATTGGTATATTCATACTATTAGGAATTTATAGGATTAGGATTACCAAATAAAAAATATGATATATGTTTGAGAAATTTACCAAAATCATCATTTTATTGGGATAATTTAGATGGGTATTTAGAAGAAATAGGAATTAAAAAGAAAAGAAGAATAGAAGTAATAAAATCATATACTAAATATTTTTCAAAACTTTTAAATACAGAAAATGCTAATGCAGAATACCTATATTCTTTTATGAATACAAACA
>NZ_LOHX01000145.1 GCF_001559775.1 Streptobacillus felis
CATAATCCATTTGATGTTTATTTTCTATATCTCCATTTTCTATTTTTTTATTATCAATTAATATTTGACCTTCATTTTCTTTTAATCTACCTAATATTAGATTGAATAAAGTAGATTTTCGCACACCCACTTTTACCAACAAAAACATATTCCTTATCTTTTTTAAATTCTAAACTTAAATTCTTAATTACATCTAAGTCATCATATTTAAATGAAATATTTTCTAAATTAATATTATTTTCGAAAATAGGGTATTTATATGTTTTAGATTCTATAATTTCATTTAGCTTATTAAACATTAATTTAGAACCTAAATATTGTAAAACTACATCAAATATATCCATAGTTGATGATAAAAATACAGATAATATAGTTGGTGTAACCACTAACATTCCTATTGTTAATTTATCATTTAATACTAGATATCCAGTCATTACAAACATTATAGTTTCAAATAATTTTTTAGTTCCTTGAGATACTAAATTACCATATGCTGATAATTTTTTATT
>NZ_LOHX01000146.1 GCF_001559775.1 Streptobacillus felis
AAGAGAGAAAGATATAATGTTTTAATTATTGGTGGCGGAAGTGCTGGAATTACTGCAGCAATATATTGTGGAAGAGCTAAATTAAAAACTTTAGTTTTTGAAAAAACATTAGTTGGAGGCTTAGCAACATATACAAGTGATATAGCTAACTACCCAGGTTTTCCAGAAGGAATAGGAGGGACAGACTTAATGAACTTCTTTCATCAACAAGCTAAAAATTTTGATGTAATATTTAAATTCACGGATGTTAAGTCTTTATAGTAAGATGAGGAAATTAAAGAAGTAGAAACATTTA
>NZ_LOHX01000147.1 GCF_001559775.1 Streptobacillus felis
TAGTGGAGAAACAATAAATAAATAAGGAATAGGCGTTATATATAAATTGTATAAGTAGCATAAGAAGTATATCCTTTTATTAAAACGGGTGGACTTGCAGAAGTATCACAGGCATTACCCAAACAAATGTCAGAATTAGGGCATGAAGTATCAGTAATTATGCCGAAAAATGATAAACTTCCATTAAAATTTCTAGAAAAAATGGAATTTGTTAATCGTACAGAAATAAATGGAGAAATATTTCATTTGGTAAGATATAGTCTTGAAAATAAAATGA
>NZ_LOHX01000148.1 GCF_001559775.1 Streptobacillus felis
ATATGCTATACCTAAATAAAGAATAAATTTACGTAGAGCATTCCTTACTTCATTGTTTAATGACAAACTAATAGAAGCAATCTCAACTGTTGCCATAAGTAGCATAGCTGTTTTATTTAAATGAATTTCAAATAATTCTCTCAAACTAATATCATCATTTTCTACATTTAATATATCCAAATATTGACCTAATATCATACCTTTATGTCCAGAATAGTACGAAAGTGCAATAATACTATTTTTATTTGAATATTCAGATTCAGCCAATACTGAAAAAGCCAGAGTAAGAAGTGCATCACCAATTAATACTGCATTAGCTTCTCCAAAATTTTTATGAAATGTTAAGATCCCCCTTCTATATTCATCATTATCAATACACGGTAACTCATCATGAACTAAAGAATATGCATGTATTAATTAAATTACTACAGCTTCATTTTCAATTTTTTTCTATTTTTTTTTTT
>NZ_LOHX01000149.1 GCF_001559775.1 Streptobacillus felis
AACAGTTCTTTTAATAGATAGACCTGAAGTAGATATACAAATAGAAAAAGAAGAAACAGACTTAGATGGATTAAATTATTTAAGGGGAAAAGGTATAGATTATGTTAATAAACAAGCAGCAAAAGGAGTAATACTTGCCCATGTAGATGGGAATGTACCTAATCTTGTGATTAATATACCAGAGGCAACAGCTTATCATTTAGGATATATGTTCTATTTCTTTGAAAAGGCAGAAGCTATAGGTGGATATATGTTAGGTATAAATCCTTTTGATAAACCAGGAGTTGAAGAGTATAAAAGAAATAT
>NZ_LOHX01000150.1 GCF_001559775.1 Streptobacillus felis
CAAATTTAGAAGCTTCTTCATAATGTACATTTATTGTAGCTATAGTTAATTCTGCATTATTTCACTTATGTTCTTCTAGCATCAACTTATAGTTCATTTTATTAATATGATCACCTGTTAGTATAAGTACATATTTAGATGCCATATTTTTAATAAATGTTAAGTTCTGTCTTATAGCATCAGTTGTACCCTGATACCAAGATTGCTCTTTCAAACTTTCATGAGGTTG
>NZ_LOHX01000151.1 GCF_001559775.1 Streptobacillus felis
AACTATTTTTTTTAATTTTTTCTTTCAATTTATTTGGTTAAAAGGGAATTAAGAAAATATTTTATGGTATAAGGCGTTAAAAAATATTTAAATTTTATTTTTTTCTTAAATTTTGGAGCCTTATTAATCATTTAAATAATTTTTGTAATCTAAAAAAAATATATTTGAATTATTTAAATAAATTTTTCCTTCATTTTTTCAATTTTTAATATTTCTAATAATTT